>CALGGD010000109.1 GCA_937916185.1 uncultured Oxalobacter sp.
GGCCGATGGCGAAGACCTTTTTCAGGATGGGCAGGTCCAGCCGGATGGTTCCCGTTACAAGGTGCCACAGATGGGGTGGAACCAGGTTGCCATGCATGGCGCCCATCCACTTTGGCAGGGTGTCAAGGACAACAGTTTCTTTTATTTTGTGCACAGTTTCTATGCGGTGCCCGCCAATGACAGTCATGTTGCTGGTGTAACAGAATATGGTGTGCCGTTCTGCAGTGCGGTTGCAAAAGACAATATTTTCGCAACACAGTTCCATCCGGAAAAAAGTGCCTCGGTCGGTCTGCAGCTTTACCGGAATTTCCTGTATTGGAACCCCTGATGGCAGAACGGAGATTTTCTAACAGGATTTGCTAAGGATTTTGATATGCTTCTTATTCCCGCTGTTGATATGAAAGACGGTGCCTGTGTCCGCCTGAAACAGGGCGATATGGAGCAGGCGACAGTGTTCTCAAATGATCCAGCTGAAATGGCGCTCCATTGGCTCAATCAAGGTGGCCGCCGCCTGCATCTGGTGGATCTGAACGGGGCTTTTGCCGGAAAACCGGTCAATGAGCAGCCAATCAGGAGCATTATCAAAGCCACCCAGCAGTTTGCCGCAGAGAAGGGTGTTGAGATTCCCATCGAACTGGGAGGCGGTATCCGTGACCTGCATACCATTGAGCATTATCTGTTCAATGGTATTTCCTATATCATCATCGGTACCGCAGCGGTCAAGAATCCGCCTTTCCTTCAGGAAGCCTGCAAGCTTTTCCCCGGGCAGATTCTTGTCAGCCTTGATGCGAAAGATGGTGATGTCGCCATTGATGGCTGGAGTAAACTGACGGGAATCAATGTCGTTGACCTTGCCAAACGGTATGAGGATTATGGTGTCAACAGCATCATCTATACGGATATCGGCCGTGATGGCATGGGCGCAGGCATCAATATCGATGCGACAGTCAAGCTGGCCAATGCCGTCAGTATGCCAATCATCGCTTCAGGGGGGTTGCATGACCTCAATGATGTAAGACGGCTGTGTGAGGTTGAAGACCAGGGTATCTCTGGTGTCATCTGTGGCCGAGCCATCTATATCGGGACATTGGACCTGAAGGAAGGGCAGGAACTGGCTGACAGTCTCCGTTCCGGGAAATAAGGCGGGGGAGTGCTATGCTGACCAAACGGATTATTCCTTGTCTTGATGTCACAGCAGGCAGGGTCGTCAAAGGGGTCAATTTCGTTGAGCTGCGGGATGCGGGTGATCCTGTTGAGATTGCCAGACGCTACAACGATCAGGGTGCGGATGAAATCACTTTCCTGGATATCACCGCTTCCAGTGACAAACGTGACATCATCCTGCATATCATCGAGGCGGTTTCTTCACAGGTGTTCATCCCGTTGACAGTGGGCGGCGGTGTCCGCACGGTGGAAGATGTGCGCCGTCTGCTGAATGCGGGGGCGGACAAGGTCAGTATCAATACATCAGCTGTGACCAATCCGCAGCTGGTTGCAGATGCCGCCAACCGTTATGGTTCCCAGTGTATTGTTGTTGCCATCGATGCAAAACAGACAGGTCCTGACCATTGGGAGGTCTTTACCCATGGGGGACGCAATGCGACAGGCCTTGAGGCTGTTTCATGGGCAAAGCATATGGAACAGTCGGGTGCTGGCGAAATCCTGTTGACCAGCATGGACCGTGATGGCACAAAAAGCGGTTTCGATCTTGAGCTGACCCGGCGCATTTCTGATTCGGTCAATATCCCTGTCATCGCATCAGGCGGTGTCGGGAATCTGCAGCATATGGCAGATGGGGTGCTTGAAGGGCATGCCGATGCCGTCCTTGCCGCAAGTGTTTTCCATTACGGTACATATACCATTGCGGAGGCAAAGCGGTATATGGCTGAAAGAGACATTCCTGTACGTTTATGAAAGATACTGACTGGCTTGATACCATCAGATGGGATGAGAAAGGCCTGATGCCTGCGGTAGCGCAGGATGCCAGGACCAAAGAAATCCTGATGCTGGCATGGGTCAACCGTGAGGCACTCATGGAGGCCCTGAAATGCGGCAATGCTGTTTACTGGAGCCGTTCCCGAGGGAGACTCTGGCGGAAAGGGGAGGAGTCCGGGCATGTCCAGAAAATCTTGGATATTCGCCTGGATTGCGATAATGATGCTTTGGTCTATCTGGTTGAGCAGACGGGATTGGCATGCCATACAGGCCGTCATTCCTGCTTTTTCCAGCAGCTCAGGACTGATGGTGGGAAACCTCACTGGGAAATTGCCGAGCCTGTCTTGAAGAACCCTTCGGAGATTTATAAATGAGCGAGATTCTCAGACGCATCGCGGCAGTCATCGAATCCAGGAAACTGGAGAATGGCGGTAATCCTGAAAAGTCCTATGTCAGCAGTCTTTTTGCAAAAGGAGATGATGCCATCCTGAAAAAGGTCGGTGAAGAGGCGACAGAGTCCGTTATGGCGGCAAAGGATATCCGTAATAATATGCCTGCTGAGAAACTGACGTATGAAGTTGCTGACTTGTGGTTCCATTCCATGATCATGCTTTCCCGGTTCGGGCTTGGACCAGATGATGTCCTGAATGAGCTTGCCAGAAGGGAAGGGCTTTCCGGTTTGGTGGAGAAGGCAAACCGGAACAAATAAACTTGAACCATCCATAATCAAAAAGGTGACGGCTATGGCTGATTGTATTTTCTGTAAGATTGCCAATAAGGAACTGCCATCCACGGTTGTTTACGAAAATGACCGGGTCATGGTGTTCCGTGATATCCATCCAGCGGCGCCAACCCATCTCCTGATCATTCCAAAGCGGCATATACCAACGTTGTCGCACTGTCAGGCTGATGATGTTTCCCTGCTGGGAGAAATGATGGTACTGATTCCAGAATTGGCGAAACAGGAAGGCATTCAGGTTGAAGGGTATGAAAACGGGGCTTCAAAAGGCGGTTTCCGGGTTGTTGTCAACGCAGGGCCTGATGGACGTCAGGATGTTTATCACCTGCATATCCATCTGATGGGTGGCCCGCGCCCTTGGAAGAATCAGAACTGATGGCATAGTCCCAGACCTTCTGGGCAAAGCCTTTTTTCACTTATCAGATGGTTTGCCTATGGAAGCAGGAGCCCTTTCAGTTGATAGGAATATCATTGTCCAGTTCCTTGCCGAAGAACTGAAGACATCAGTCATCCAGGATTATTGTCCCAACGGTCTTCAAGTGGAAGGGACGGTTCATGTCCGTTCCATTGTCAGTGGTGTGACAGCCAGTCAGGCATTGATTGACATGGCGGTTGAACTCAAGGCAGACACCCTGCTGGTTCATCATGGTTATTTCTGGCGTGGGGAAAATGCGGTCATCACGGGATTGAAACGCAACCGCATCAAGCAGCTGCTTGTCCATGACATCAACCTGCTGACCTATCATCTGCCATTGGATCTGCATCCGGAAATCGGCAACAATGCCCAGCTTGGCAGGGTGTTGGGGTTCACGCCGACTGGGCGTTTTGGAGAGCACGGGCTGGGGTGGTTGGGCACATTGGCGGATCCTGAGATTGCGACAGCGGGACAGCTTGCGGAGCATGTTGAAAAAGTCCTGGGCCGTAAGCCCCTGCTTGTCGGTGACCCTTTCCTTCCAGTCGGTACGGTTGGCTGGTGCAGTGGCGCTGCACAGGATATGATTGCTGATGCAGTCAATGCCGGAGCAGGCATCTATCTTTCAGGGGAGATTTCTGAACAGACTGTCCATGAAGCCCGTGAAAATGGCATTGCCTATCTTGCCTGTGGGCATCATGCCACGGAACGCTATGGCATCCAGGCACTGGGCAATCTGCTGGCGGGAAGATACGGTGTAAAGCATACGTTCATTGATATCGACAATCCTGCATAGCCTGACAGACGGATAAAAAGCCCTCTTTAAAAGCCTATTTCAGTCATTTATAATGCTCATCTGTGGAATTATCTGCTGTCAGAAGGCAGACTGTTCTTCCCGTATATATTCAGGCTACCATAAAGGAACCGTATCATGATGGAACTTTATTCTTCTGCGACTTGCCCGTTTTCACACCGCTGCCGTTTTGTCCTGTGTGAGAAAGGCGGTATGGATTATGAAGTCAAGGAAGTCGATCTTTTCAACAAGCCTGAAGAAATCTCAGCCATGAATCCATATGGGCAGGTGCCTATCCTGGTGGAGCGTGACCTGATTCTTTATGAATCCAATATCATCAATGAATATATCGATGAACGCTTCCCGCATCCACAGCTGATGCCGGCTGACCCTCAGACGCGGGCAAAGGCACGCCTGATGCTTTTCAATCTTGAAAAACTCTTTTTTGGACATGTCGATACACTGGAGAATGACAGGTCTGAAAATGCAGCTGCAGCTCAGGAAAGGGCCTGTGTTGAAATCCGTGAGAACCTGACGATGCTTTCCGGCCATCTGCAGCGTTCAAAATATCTGATGGGTGATGAGCTGACCATGCCGGATGTTGCTTTGGCGCCATTGCTCTGGCGTCTGCAGCATTATGGCATTGAATTGCCGAAATCAGCGGTTGCTGTTGAAAAGTATGCACAGATGGTTTTTGCACGTCCGGCGTTCATTGAATCCCTGACCGCCCAGGAAAAAATCATGCGTCGTTGACAAGGAGAGGAAGTCATGGCTGTCGAAATCCCTTTCAAACCCTATCTGATCCGTGCGTTTTACGAATGGACTGTTGATAACGGTCAGACACCTTATATTGTTGCAAAACCTGGAGCCTATGCCCGGGTTCCACGTCAGTATGTCAAGGATGAGCATATTGTCTTGGACATCAGCCCGGAGGCTACGGCAGCCCTTCATATGGACAATGAGGGCATCAGTTTCAAGGCTCGCTTTGATGGCAGATCCATGGATGTCTATCTGCCGATTGAAAACATTGCAGGGATTTATCCCCAGGAGCTTGGGCCTGAAGAGATGATGCCGTTCGAGACATCGGAACCTGCCAGGAAACCATCATCCAAAGGTTCCGAAAAAAGCGAAAAAAAACCTACATTGAAGTTGGTAAAATAAGATAGAATACTTCCTTTCCTGTGCCGGCTTAGCTCATCAGGTAGAGCACATGATTTGTAATCATGGGGTGGCGGGTTCAAGTCCTGCAGCCGGCACCATTTCACGCAAAAGTAGTTAAAATCACTGATTCCGTCGCTATATTCAGTGATAATTAATGCAAAATACATTATTTTGCTGTCTTTCTGATAAAAATCCCTGGTATCTGCTGTATCGGAAAAAACCAACAAAATCATAGGTTTTTTAGTCATTTTCTCTTGCTTTTAGCTATGTCACTGGTATACTTCATTATTCGAACTCATGATTGGGAGTTGCAAAAAAGCAACTGCATTGTTTAACTGGATAGATTTACCCGCTTCCAGTTATGGAAAGCCTGGAAAACCCTCCTTGGCAAAAGAATCCCAGCTTGAGATTATGTGCAACAACTTCATTTAAAATTGGACTAAAAAGCTTAATTTCGCGCTCATCTACAGGTAAAGTTATGAATAGTGATGTTTTGAAAGAACGTATCAGGGTTCCTTCCCTGCGTGCAAAAGTCATCAGTGCAGATGCTGCTGCAGAATACGTCACCGATGGTATGTTGGTTGGTATGAGTGGTTTCACGCTGGCAGGTGGCGGCAAGGGGGTTCCTCATGCCATTGCCCGGAAGGCGCTGGCAAACCCGATGAAGATATCACTATATACAGGCGCATCCCTGGGGAATGATGTGGATGAGGCGCTGTCCAATGCCCATGCCCTTTCCCACCGCGGTCCATTCCAGACTTCCCGCACATTGCGGAATGCCATCAACCGTGGTGAGCTCATGTACATCGACAGCCATCTGTCAGAAACGGCGGAGACAATCATAAAACGTGGCCAGCATATGGAAGTGGCGATCCTGGAGGCTGTTTCCATTACGGAAGAAGGCAAGATCATCCCGACCACCTCCGTTGGCAACAACGAGATTTTTGCCCAGATGGCAGACAAGATCATCGTTGAAATCAATCTGGCCTATTCCCTTACGCTGGAGGGGGCTCATGATATCGCTTATTTCAAACGGTTTCCTGATGCTGAGCCAATCGGCATTATGAAGCCATCTGACCGTATCGGTGATATCGGGATCCAGGTTCCTCTTGACAAGATTGTCGGGATTGTCATCACCAATGAAATGGATACACCTTCCGCCAATCTGCCGCCTGATGAGGAAACCGAACAGATTGCCGGACATCTGATTGACTATTTCAAACGTGAAATCCGGCAGGGGCGCCTCACCAGCAGCCTGCGTCCTCTCCAGTCTGGTATCGGTACCATTGCAAATGCCGTCATGTCAGGCCTGCGTACGGGGCCATTCGGTCATCTGACGATGTTTTCTGAGGTCTTGCAGGATTCCACTTTCGAGCTCATTGATGCAGGTATGATGGATTTTGCTTCCGCAACCGCCATCACACTGACAGATGAGATGAGCCACAAGGTTTTTGATCATTTTGAACGTTACAAGAACAATGTGGTTATCCGCCCGCAGCGTTTTTCCAACCATCCAGGAATCGTCCAGCGTTTGGGACTGATTACTATCAACACGGCGCTGGAGGCGGATATCTATGGGCATATCAACTCCACCCATGTGATGGGGACCCATATGATGAACGGTATCGGCGGATCCGGAGACTTTACCCACAATGCGCATACTGCGGTGTTTGTCACAAAATCGGTTGCAAAGGATGGCATCATTTCCAGTATCGTGCCAATGGTTCCGCATGTTGACCATACCGAGCATGATGTCGATATCCTGGTGACGGAAGTCGGTTTGGCTGACCTTCGTGGCCTGGCTCCCCGCGAACGGGCGCAGACCATCATCAATAACTGTGTGACCGGTGAATTCAAGGATATGTTGGTTGACTATGTCAGGGAAGCCAACCGCAGAGGCGGTCAGACACCGCATATCCTTGAGGAAGCGCTTTCCTGGCATCAGCGCCTGCTTGAAACCGGTTCAATGAAAAAACATCGATAAATATCGGGAACTTTGGAAAACGCCTGTCAGGTTGCTGTCTGCCAGGCGTTTTTCTTATTCAGGGGCTGCTGGTTTTTTTGAAAAATATCCGTTTGTGATAAGTAATGGTCTTTTTATGGTTTCCCCTGTTTTCTATGAAGACAGCCGTTTCTTCCTGTTGGCAGACTCTATAATACCAATGGTTCTGAAAGCGGTTCCATGACAGGCATCGACTTCGGTATCACACATTGTTTCTAAAGGTTTTTGGGATTGGCCATGGCGACAGAAGGAAAACGAGAGAAGTTCTCTTCCCGCTTTGGATTCCTGCTGGTTGCGGCAGGCTGTGCAATCGGTCTTGGCAATGTCTGGCGTTTTCCCCATATGACAGGTCAATCGGGGGGAGCCCTGTTTGTCCTGATTTATCTGGGATTCCTGTTTTCGGTCGGATTGCCTTTCCTGATTATCGAGATTGCTGTCGGACGTGCTGCCCGTAAGTCCCTGTCAGGCGCTTTTGAAGTGCTGGCGGGGGAAAAGACCGGTTGGCGTCATCACAAATACTGGATGATTGCCGGCAACTATATCCTGATGTCTTTCTATGGGTTGATAACAGGATGGCTGCTGTATTACAGCGTGCGTTTTGCAACGGGCGGTTTTGCGGAAGGGATTTCTGAAGCGCAGGCAGCAGAGGCATTCGCCGGTATGCTGGCAGATCCTGGCATCATGTTCATCTGTATGCTGGCTTGTTCAGCGGTTGCTTTCTGGGTGATCGGTAGGGGCGTTGTCAAAGGTGTTGAGCAGATTACAAAACCGATGATGATCCTTCTTTTGGTGATGCTTTTCGCCATGTCGGTGCATTCCGTTTTCCTGCCGGGATTTTGTGAAGGGATTTCCTATTATCTGGTTCCGGATGGTGAGAGGATGGAAAAAATCGGTCTTCTGAAGATTGTCTGGAGTGCGATGGGGCAGGCATTCTTTACCTTGAGTATCGGAATTGGAGCCATCGAGATTTTCGGGACATATGCAGACAAGGACGGCTCGGTGGTTTCTGAAGCCGTATGGATTGCTGTCTTGGATACAGTAGTTGCGGTTCTGGCCGGTTTTGTGATTTTCCCTGCCTGTTTCACTTTCGGAGTGGAGCCTTCTGCGGGGCCGGGTCTTCTTTTCATTACATTGAATACGGTCTTTTCCAATATCGCGGGGGGCATGTTCTGGGGATCGCTGTTTTTCTTCTTCATGCTGTTCGCTGCAATGACAACATTGATTGCTGTCTATGAGAACATTGTTTCCATGACGGTTGAGCTTTTCAATATCAGCAGGAAACGGTCTATCATCATCAATTTCATCGTCCTGACAGCGCTTTCAATCCCGGTTTTATTGGGTTTCAATGTGCTGGAATCCATTCATCCGATGGGAGGGGACAGCACCATCCTGGATTTACAGGATTTCCTGATTTCCAATAACATCCTGCCACTGGGGTCAGTCCTTTTTGTCCTTTTCGTGACAGCGAGGAATGGGATGCAATGGGAAAAGTTTGTTGCGGAAGTCAATACCGGCGCAGGACTCAAGCTGCCAGTTTCGTTGCTCTGGTATTTCCGCTATATCCTGCCAGTCGTGGTCGTTGTCCTGCTGATTGTCGGCTATTTCGATATTTTTGCCTGAGAAACCTGTGCCTGAACCTTTCCTTTCGGAAGAGAGGGGTTTTCCAATAAGGATTCCTGTCAGTGCAGACCCTGAAAAAGGATGATGGCAATGACAGCTGGTGCGATATAGCGGCAGAACGGTTTCATCAGATGCAGCCAGAGCGGTTTCTCATTGCCTGCCAGGCGTTTGGCGAAGACAGGCCAGATTTTCCATCCCACGAGCAGGGAGGCGGCGATTGCACTGACAGGCATCATCAGGTTTGAGCTGATGAAATCAAGCAGGTCAAACAGGTTCTTTCCAAACAGCGTATAGTCTTTCCAGATGCCAAAAGAGAAGGATGCGCCGATACCGATGATGAACATCAGGAAGGACATCGCACAGGTCGTTTTTGTGCGGCTGGTATTGTACTCATCGACGAAAAAGCCTGTTATCGGTTCCATCAGGGAAACAGATGAAGAGATGGCTGCGATGAAGAGCAGGAAGAAGAACAGCAATCCAAAGAAAGTGCCACCGGCCATCTGCCCGAAAATGGCGGGCATGGAAATGAATGTCAATCCAGGTCCCGCCTGCGGGTCAATGCCAAAAACCGTGATGGCGGGCAGGATCATCAGCCCACAGAGGAAACTGATGCTGACAGTCAGGCTGACGACATTGAGGGCGGTGCGGTGGATGGGGATGTCCTTGCCGGCATAAGAACCATAGGCAATCATGATGGCCATGCCGATGGACATGGAAAAGAAAGCCAATCCTGTCACATCAATCAACATATCAGAAGTGATTTTGCTGAAATCCGGCTGAAGGAACAGGATGATGCCATCAATGGCACCGGGCAGTGTCAGTACACGACCAATCAGGACAAGGATCAGTAGGAACAGCATGGTCATTAAATATTTGCATCCCCGTTCAATGCCTTTCTGGATGCCTGCAATGATCACACAGGCGGTTGCAGCCATAAAGAGCCCATGGTAGAACAGCGGCTCAACAGGATCGGCAACAAATGTCTCAAAGATCCGGGTGAGTTCTTTTGCATCCGATGTCGCAAGGGAACCCTGCAGGAACTTGAAGAAATAGGCAATGGTCCATCCCCCAACCACGCTGTAGAACGAAAGGATGATGAAGGCGCATAGGACGCTGAGATAACCGAAGATTTTCCAATGGCTGCCTCCGAGCCGCTCGTAGGCGCCGACAGCGCCGCGCTGTGTGAGGGAGCCGATTGCCATTTCAGCAGTCATCAGTGCGACCCCCAATGTCGCACTGATGACAAGATAGAAAATCAGGAAGATTCCTCCACCGTTCCGTGCCACCATATAGGGGAATTTCCAGATGGATCCTAACCCGACGGCAGAACCTGCTGCTGCAAGGATGAAACCAAGTCTTGAGCCCCATTCACCACGTGCTGAGCGGTTGTTTTTTCCCATAGCCGTTTCAGGTTATCTTGTAATGCCATTCCAGACAGCAAGCTGACTGTCAGTGATATTGAAGAGCTGCAGTATCCGCCTCACAGTCTGTCCGACAAGATCATCGATTATCTGAGGGTGGTTGTAGAAAGCGGGAACAGGTGGGTAAATGATACCGCCCATTTCCGTGACGGAAGCCATATTCCGGATATGCGCCAGGTTCAGGGGGGCCTCACGGGGAACCAATACCAGTTTCCGGCGTTCTTTCAGGGTGACATCTGCTGAACGGGTAATGAGATTGTCACAGAAGCCATGTGCGACAGCAGCCAGTGTCCGCATGGAACATGGGGCAATCACCATCCCTTCGCAGGTGAAAGAGCCGCTGGCAATGGCGGCACTGATGTTGTGGACATTGTAAACATGGTCTGCCAGTTCATTGGCCTGGTCAACAGACATCCCCATTTCATGGGTAAGGGTGATGCTTCCAGCCCCTGAGATGACCAAGTGGGTCTCGATGTCAGGCATCTTCTGCAAGAGCTTCAGCAGGGTAATGCCATAAATGGCGCCACTGGCACCGGTCATGGCGACAATGAAATGTTTTTTAACAGGAGGTTGTGTATTCATCGATATCGGTTTCCTTGGTTCAGACGGGCAAATGCCTCTGCGAAAGCCGTCTTGCTGGAAGAGGATTTCCCCATGTTTTTCCTGCCGTGCTGACGGGATTCAAGCGGATGTCCGGGTAAGTGGGATGATCGTGGGGCGGATGCCTTCTCAAAGTTCATGGAAAGGGCGATGCGCCTGCGCTTGATGTCAACATCCAGCACGCTGACCTTGACAAGCTGTCCTGTTCTCACAATCTGATGGGGGTCTGATACAAAGCGGTCAGACAAAGCAGAAATATGCACAAGACCATCCTGATGGACGCCGATATCGACAAATGCCCCGAAAGCAGTGACATTGGTGACAACGCCTTCAAGAATCATCCCAGGTTCCAGGTCATCGATGGTTTCAACACCATCCTTGAACCGGGCATAGGTGAATTCCGGCCGTGGATCCCTGCCTGGTTTTTCCAGTTCTTCCAGGATGTCTTTTATTGTGGGAATCCCGAAGCGGCCGTTGGCATAACGTTCTGGACGGATATGTTTCAGCAATCCGGTATTGCCCATGATGTCATGGATATCCATCTTCAGGTCATCAAGGATGGTATTGACCAAAGGGTATGATTCCGGATGCACAGCCGTTGCATCCAAAGGGTTGCCGCCTTGGGGGATTCTTAGGAAACCGGCTGCCTGCTCAAAAGTCTTTGTACCGAAACGGGGAACATCCATCAGGCTTGCCCGGTCATTGAAGGGGCCGTTCTCGTTACGGTAACGTACAATATTCTCTGCGATTCCCTTTGTCAGCCCTGAGATACGGGTCAGCAGGGGAACCGAAGCAGTGTTCACATCAACACCGACAGCGTTCACACAATCTTCGATGGTGGCGTCCAATGAACGGTTGAGGTGGGATTGTGCCACATCATGCTGGTATTGTCCGACACCGATGGATTTAGGCTCAATTTTCACCAGTTCCGCCAAGGGGTCCTGAAGACGGCGTGCAATGGAGACGGCCCCTCTCAGGGAGACATCCATATCCGGCAGTTCCTGCGCGGCATATTCAGAGGCGGAATAGACCGAAGCACCTGCTTCGGAGACGACCACGCTGACGATATTCCGGTCTTTATGGTTTGAGACAAGTTCTTTTGCCAGCCTGTCTGTCTCACGGGAAGCGGTTCCATTGCCAACAGCGATAAGTTCAACGTTGTATCGTTCGACCAGCCCTGACAGGGTGTGCAGTGCGCCTTTCCAGTCATTCCGGGGTTGATGGGGATAGACTGTTTCCGTGGCGAGAACCTTGCCTGTTGCATCGACCACAGCCGTTTTCACTCCTGTCCGGATGCCAGGATCCAATCCCATGGTGACCTTATGACCGGCAGGTGCCGCCAGCAGCAGGGAGCGCAGGTTCTTTGCAAAAACGGCGATGGCCTCGTCTTCCGCTTTTTCCCGCAGCTTTGCCATCAGTTCTGTTTCAAGGCGTGGAAAAATGCGTACACGCCATGTCCAACGGACCGTATCCATCAGCCATCTGTCAGCAGGACGGTTCCGGTCTTTTATACCAGCCTTTTCCGCAATGAGTTTCTCGCAGGGGTTGTGCGGATCGCTCCATCGGGGAGTCTCTGTTTCTGAATCAAGGCGGATGCGGAGAGAAAGCACTTCTTCCCGTCTGCCCCGCAGGACGGCAAGCATACGGTGGGAGGCTATGCTGCTGACTGGTTCGGCATAATTGTAATAATCAACAAAGCGCAGGTCTTTCTGAGGGGAGGATTCGATGTCAATGGCTTTGGATTCAAGGACACCGTGGCTGTCTATGTACCGGCGCAATGCTGTCAACAGGAGGGCATCTTCTGAAAACCTTTCCATCAGGATATGACGGGCGCCTTCCAATGCCGCCTTTACATCGGGTACACCGGGATTGTCTCCTTCTGATGTGGAAAAAGGGGGGCTTAGGAAAGAAGATGCTGCTGTTTCTGGAGCCAGGGTTGGGTCTGCCAGAAGGCTGTCAGCCAGTTCTGCCAGTCCTGCTTCAATAGCCAGTTTTGCTTTTGTCCGCCGTTTGGGACGGTAGGGCAGGTACAGGTCTTCCAGTTGGGATTTTTCCTGTGCTGCATTGATGGCGGTCAACAGGGAAGGCGTCATCTTCTGCTGCGCAGTGATTGCCTCGATAATCGTCTGACGGCGCTGTTCCAATTCACGCAGATAGGCAAGCCGTCCCTGTAAGAGGCGAAGTTGTCCGTCATCCAGGCCTCCCGTCACTTCTTTGCGGTAGCGTGCGATGAATGGCACTGTCGCCCCTTCATCCAACAGGGCAATTGCAGCGGAAACCTGCCGGACAGTGGCGTCCAGTTCAATTGCCAGCTGTTTTTCAATCGTTTCAACCGTCATATCCTGAGACAATCAGTCCAGTTCACTGAAAATGGCATCAGCAGGTAAACGGGATTTCTTACGGGTTGCATTACTGTCGTCTGATGCACCATATCCCAACGTGACAATCGCAACACTCTGCAATCCCTTTTCACGCAGGCCAAGGATCTCATCCAGTTTGCCGGGGTGGTATCCTTCAATTGCAGTTGATTGGATACCCAGGCTGGCAGCGCCATACAACAGGGCAGCCATCGCAATATACACTTGATGTGTTGCCCAGGAACGCAGTTGTCCACGGTCACGTTTCATCGAGACATACCATTTGCGTTTTGAGTCACCCTCTTTTTTGATGGCTTCATTAGGAAAACGTCCATCAGCATCTTCCTGGGCTGTCACGGCATCCAGATGTGCGTCATCCAGACCATCCCTGACACACAGCACCACAAAATGCGAGCAGTCATCAGTCCTTGGCCAGTTGAAATCAACAACCGCAGGACGGATAAGCTGTTTGGCTTTATCACTGGATCCAATGATGAAATGCCAAGGCTGGCTGTTCACCGCAGAAGGCGTCAGTCGCAGGATCTCTTTCAGCTTTTCGATGTCACTGTCGGGAATCTTTCTGGTGGAATCATAGTGCTTTGTCGTGAAGCGATGGGAAGAAAGTTCAAACAAGTCCATAGAGCCTCCTGCTGGGACGATTGGAAAAAACCTATCTTATCAGATTGCTTGAGTTCTGATTGAGATGGTTCCGGTTTTAGCGCTGTTTCACAGGAGAACCCATTACTTTTTTTGAATGTTTGAGCGATAATGGATTACTTTGGCTTTTTGAAAACACAGTCGGTATGGCAAACCTTGGCAAAATGCGGTTCACGTTGGAAGACATCAAACGCCAGTTTGATCCCAGGGCTTACACGCTTGGGCTTGCCTACGCCCAGAAAAAGCGTGTTGTCCAAATCCAGCGCACAGGCAATCTCATCCGTTCCAAGGTGAATGAGACAGCCAATACAGCCTACCAACAGAACATCTTCATCAAATCCACTACCTCTGGTATCCAGTTCCAGGGAACCTGTTCCTGCCCAGAAGTGCTGAACTGCCATCATGTCGCATCGGTGCTGCTGTCGATTGTCCGTCAGAACGAATTGCAGAGCAGGGAAGCCTCCATGCATTCACCGCTGACCAGTTGGGTGCATAAGCTGTATCTGGCAGTGCGTCCTGATTCACCTGAGGCTTTGGCGGCAGAAGCGGCAGAACATGAATCGCCTGAAAAACTGCTGTTTGTCCTGTCTCCTGATCCAGCTGACAGACGGATTTTCATGAGTCTGTGCCGTGTACGGATAAAACGGAATGGTCAGTTTGCGGGCATCACGACAGTCTCTGACCTGAATGCCCTGTTGATGGAAAAACCCGCTTGCCTGCATGATGGGAATGCCGATGCAGTCAGGCTGTTTGCCGCACTGTGTTGTGGAATGCCGCCTTCAAGTACGGTTATGGCTTTGCCACAGGGGCATCTTGGAGGGCATCTGGTTGAGATTCTGATGTCGCGCCGGGAACTGTACTGGGTCAATACCCGTGAAGATATTGGAAAGGGGCTTTTTTTCCCCTTGGAGAGGTCTCCTGAACGCGAAGCGGATCTGTTCTGGGATGAGGCAGGGACAAAACTGCGGCTGCGTTGGCGGTTTTCGCAGGTCACTGGAAAACGGCGTTCTTCGGGCACCGTTGATTATATCCTGCCTACAGAGCCAGCTTGGTATATTGACAACCTGTCGTCCGGAAAACTGAC
Source organism: uncultured Oxalobacter sp. (assembly GCA_937916185.1). Lineage (GTDB taxonomy): Bacteria > Pseudomonadota > Gammaproteobacteria > Burkholderiales > Burkholderiaceae_D > Oxalobacter. The sequence goes on from CALGGD010000109.1 coordinate 14,782, forward strand.
CTTGCCAGGACGTATGGCTGGCATGACTGTCATGGGAATCCATGAGATTGTGGCGCATATGCCTGTTATCCCCGTTGGAAACCGCCGGATTGTTTCCCGACTGCTGGCTGAGAAAGGACTCGAGGGTGTGATTCCATTGCCTGAACCACTCCAGGAAACGGTTTACGACGATGTTTTCCCAGAGCCAGTGCTGTATCTTGGCTGCCGTCCGCATTTCTACAGTGAATCAGAAGCGCCGGTCTGGTTCGATTATGCCCAGCTGTCTTTCAACTATGAAGGAAAGACCGTTTATTATGGATCCAGCCTGCCAGTGATCCGCGAAACAGAAAACGGTGCGATTGAGCGGATTGTCCGTGATGGGCTGACTGAGGAAGCCTGTGCAGATGCTTTATTTCAGGCTGGTTTCCGGATGCCGCAGACATCAGAATATCCTATAAGGACTTTGCCAGGCGCATTGACATTGGAGAACCCTTCAGATTGGCTCCGTTTCACCCAGGAAACCCTGCCTTCTTTGCGTTCTGAAGGATGGCGGGTTACCAAATCCCCTGATTTCCGTTACAACCTGCAGCCGGTCAGACGGTGGTACGCCGATGTCATGATGCATGGCGAGGATGACAGGGATCATTTTTCTCTTGAATTGGGGATTGTGGTTGGGCGCAGGCATTATCCGCTTTTCCCCTTATTGGTGCCATTGCTCCAGCAGTTTCCGGAAAGTTTTGAATATGGGGAACTTGATAAGCATGACAAAGATGAAGCGGTTCTGGCGACATTGCCAGACAAAAGCCGTGTGTCATTGCCATGGCGGATGGTTGCGCCAATCCTGAAAATCCTGGGAGAGCTGTATTACCTGGATGCCCAGCAGACAGTATTGGTCATGCATCGGCTGGATGCGGCCCGTCTCGCTGAACTGGAGCAAGCTGTCGGACTGCAGTGGATCAACGCGGAACCTTTGCTTGGTATGGGACGCAAATTGCTGGCATTCAATGGTGTGAAGGCTGTGAAACCGCCCGCCTCACTCAAGGCAACCCTGCGGGATTATCAGGTTGAAGGGCTTTCTTGGATGCAGTATCTGCGGGAATATTCACTGGCGGGCATTTTGGCTGACGACATGGGGCTTGGAAAAACCCTCCAGACCCTTGCCCATATCCTGTTGGAAAAAGAATCCGGACGTCTGACCGCGCCAGCCCTGATTGTCGCGCCAACCAGCCTGATGGGGAACTGGCAGGATGAGGCAAAGCGTTTCACGCCATCCCTGAATGTCCTGTTGGTACATGGGAAAGACCGTGCCCAACGGTTCAATGCCATAGATGGTGCTGATATTGTGCTGACAACTTACGCATTGCTGCCTCGAGATGAGGAAGAACTGATGCGGCACGATTTCCATCTGATCATCCTGGATGAATCCCAGTACATCAAGAACAACCGTTCAAAAGCGGCACAGGTTGCTTCCCGTTTACGGGCGACCCATCGGCTTTGCCTGACAGGGACACCGCTTGAGAACCACTTGGGCGAATTGTGGTCGCAGTTCCACTTCCTGCTGCCAGGGATGCTGGGAAGCGAAAAGGCGTTCAACAGCAGTTTCCGCCATGCGATTGAGCGTTCTGGCGATAAGACCAAACAGCAGCTGCTGAACCGACGGATCCATCCTTTCCTGCTGCGCCGGACGAAAGACCGTGTCGCAAAAGAACTGCCGATGAAGACAGAGATGGTTCGGTATGTGGATTTTGGTGTGACACAACGCCAGATTTACGAATCAATGCGTGAGTTGATGGACCGCAAAGTGCGTGAAGAGGTGGCAAAGCTTGGCATCGCCCACTGTCAGATGATTATCTTGGAGGCGCTTCTGAAACTGCGTCAGGTCTGTTGCGACCCCCGTCTGCTCAAGGGGAGTTATAGGAAAACCAATGCTTCCGCAAAGCTTGTGGAGTTGATGTCAATGCTCAATGAGCTGCTGCAGGAAGACCGCCGTATCCTGGTGTTTTCCCAGTTCACCAGTATGCTGACGTTGATTGAGCATGAGCTGGTGCTCAGGAATATCCCCTATGAGCTGCTGACTGGCGATACTGTTGACAGGATTGGTGCTGTCAGGCGTTTTCAGGAAGGCGAGGTCAAGATTTTCCTGATCAGTCTGAAGGCAGGGGGGGTTGGCCTGAACCTTACCGCAGCCGATACAGTCATCCATTATGATCCGTGGTGGAATGTTGCTGCACAGAATCAGGCCACTGACCGCGCCCACCGTATCGGGCAGACCAGAGCTGTGACGTTCTACAAGCTTATCGCAAAGGATACCATTGAGGAAAAGATCCAGAAGATGCAGGAGAAAAAACAAAGCCTTGCGGATTCGGTTCTGACCGGCGATTTCGTCAATCTTGCATCGTTGTCAAAGGACGAGTTGATGAGTATTCTTTCATGAAAACACAGAGATGCAAATATACATTCTGTATAATAATGATGCGCACAATGAGCTTTAAGGGCAGATGGGGCGGCAAAATTCGATTACTCTTATAGGGGGATATGTATTTATTTTTATATATTTTCATAATACAAATCATCAGCCACTATCGCCCCATAACTAACTCAGCTACTGGTGTGGGAGTTTGTGAGAACCAGCTGTACTGGAACAGTATCCAGCCTCAATCACGGAATTGGTTCTCAGATACAGACAAGCGAAAAGTGCCTAAATAGAGCCAAATCACAGACTTGTAGCAGCTTGTCGCAGGTTTTTTCGGTATTTTTTATTTTATTACTTTCCCCTATGTATTACTATATTTTCTTGCTACATCTTGCTACAAAACAAGAGAAAGTAAGTAAAATAGGGAAAATTAACGAATTGTGAATGTGCTGCCCCACCCGCCTGAGTACAGCCCTCACAGCATGAAAGCGCGTTGTGGGCAGGTTGGGGCAAGTTTTTTCGGTATTTTTTATTTTATTACTTTCCCCTATGTATTACTGTTTTTTCTTGCCCTATCTTGCCCCAAAATAGAAAAATAATAATAAAAAGCATGTAGAATAGGGAAAATTAACGAATTGTGACTGTTCTATATTTTCTACTATCATATCATTTTAACTTAGCAAATGTAGCAAATGAATATATAAATATTGCTATAAGAAAAATATAGGAAAAGTTATGTAATGGAATGCTACAAGTGCTACAGAGATAGGGAAAACGTAGCAATATCGAGAAAAACTGTGGACATCTGTTGCAAGCGAAAAATCAAGCGTTTTCAGATCGATTGTGCTGCATAGATCAGCGAGAGACAGCAGTGTTCTGATGGCAAAGCGTAAGCGGGAGCATGGATGGCGTGTGGAGGAACAGCATAAAAACGGTGAACGCATTTTAAGGCATCCAGGACGCTTTGTATGGCTTTGTCGATCAAGGGCAGTACCTGATACCATGAAGAGCAGCGAAGGGGCGTACAGCGCGTTCTGACGCATCTGAGAGGGTGCTGCACTGTTCAATTTTATGCCGGACGCATTTTAAGGCACTCAGGACACTCTGTATGGCTTTGCAAGTTAAGGATAGTACCTGATACCATGAAGGATAGTGAAGGGGCGCGCAGCGCATTCTGACGTATCTGAGAGGGTGCTACGTTGCCCAGCTTTATGCCAGACGCGTTTTAAGACGCCCAGGGAGCTTTGTATGGCTTTGTCGATCAAGGACAGTACCTGATACCATGAAGGACAGCGAAGGGGCTTACAGCGCGTTCTGACGCTCATGAGAGGCATGCCACACTGCATGACTTTATGCCGGACGCATTTTAAGGCATCTAGGGCGCTCTGTATGGCTTTGTGGGTTGAGGACAGTACCTGATACCATGAATGGCATTGGAATGGCATACAGCGCGTTCTGACACATCTGAGTGGCATTCCCCATCTCACACAGCGAACCTTGGCTGTAAATCGAGGACATAAAGAGCGGCACATTTACGCATTAAAGTGAGAAAGCTGAAATCATAGAGTTGCAAGTGTTGCAGATGATTTATATTTACACAACAACAAACAAAAACATATACAGAGCAACCTGAAATAGCTGCTACTTCTGCTTTAAATCTATTATACAGATAGTATAATCCTAATAGCATAGAGATGCATACAAGTACAGGCTGTCCAGATAATATCTGAGCAGCCTGATGATCGTTATGCATTTTTCCGAAAATCGAACTTTACGGTTCTGTCAGTTTGGTCGATGTATAGCACGGCTGAAAATGGTTTGCCAGCCTTGGACTTGAATCCTTTGATAACGCCTGTGCGCCCCTTGGTGAGCAAAGCTGTGATCTGAGCGGCCGTCAGGCACTTTTTACAGATCTCAGCAGGTGCTTTGAACCCGCATTCAGTATTTGCACATATATAGCTGTAACGGCTTTTTTCCATAGTGCTATGGCAGAATGGGCATTGTAGTTTTTTCTCAGCTTCTGATGTAAAATCAAACGTGATTTCGCCGTTTTCACGATTCAAAACAAGATACGCACTGAACTTTTTGCCGGTTTTCGCCTTGAACCCCTTGATCAGCCCGGAACGCCCTTTGTTTAAAAGCATCTGAATGACATCATCGTTAAGCCGCTGTCCGCAGATATAGGTCTGCATATGAAAATGGCAGGCGTTCTCGTCCTTGGAATATGCGCTGCATTTGCATACGGTCGCAAGCCTTGTGAGCGGCTTTCCGCAGTTCGGGCAGAATAAATCCGACTGCACAGCCGTTCCGAAATGCTGCTCCGGCGCACCTGCCACCTGCGCAAACCAGTCTCGTGTAGTCTGCGAAATATCGGCTACAAACTGCGCCGGATTCTCCTTGCCGAGTGCGATACTGTTCAGCTGCATTTCCCAGTTTCCGGTCATATCCGCTGACTTGATGGCATCGACCGGCAGTGCATCAATGAGAAACATACCCTTGTCGGTCGGGAAGATCGTCTTGCCTTTGCGCTCCAGATAATGCCGGTCAAATAAGCCTTTCAAAATCGGCGCACGGGTCGCATCGGTGCCGAGTCCCTTTTTCTGCATTTTCATGAGCGTGCGAATCTCCTCATCCTCGATGTTCTGTCCTGCAAGCTCCATTGCCGCAAGCAGATCGGCTTCAGTATACCGTTTCGGCGGCTCGGTTTCGCCCTCTTTTAAGACTGCCTTTTTCTGCATAGATAACGAGCATATGAGCCTCCTGATTTGATGCACAATATTTCATTTTCATTATAGCATAGTGGTGCTGAGAAATCAAGTGTGATATTTTTCTTTTCACCTCTTGTTTTTTCAGGGCGGATATGATACAATAGATATAGCAAACTGAAAGCGATAGCCGGGCGTGTGTGGAGATACTACTCCGATAGTTAGCTGACCGCGCAGACGGGCGCAGATATTACGGTCATCAATCCGAGATTTGTCAGCAGTGCAGACGCGGAACTTCTGAACAATCTGAAATCCGATCATGGCCTTGTCATCACCATTGAGGACAGCGAGGTCATGGGCGGCTACGGTCAGACCATCGCGGC
>CALGGD010000110.1 GCA_937916185.1 uncultured Oxalobacter sp.
AAGCCGTTTCAGGCGACCGTCGTTGTCTGATTCGGCATTGATTTTCAGGAAACGGTCGATGGTCAACCCGCAGGCTTCACCATGGGGCATGTCGAGCATGGCGCCAAGGGGGTATGAACAGGCATGGACGGATGTTGTGCCGGTCAAGGTGAATGCCATGCCCGCTGTCAGTGAAGCCTCTGCCATTTTTTCACGGGCAATGGCGGAGTCAGGTTCGAAACAGGCCTGTTCCAGGTATCTGACCGCCAGGTTGGCGGCATGGTAGGCGAACGCATCTGAAATGGGATGATGGTTGGTGTTCCAGTAGGCTTCTATCGCATGGCAGAGGGCATCCATGCCTGTACAGGCGGTGATGTACTTGGGCAGGGTGTAGGTCAGTTCTGGATCGACAATCGCAATGGTCGGATAGAAGACCGGTGCTTTCAGTGGTGCCTTGATGCCTTGTGCATGATCCATCAGAACGGTGACCCGTGTCACTTCACTGCCTGTTCCCGCAGTTGTCGGGATGGCGATTAATGGCAGTTTCCGGACGGGCAGGGAGGCCTTGCCCTCAAAATAGACGCTTGTCGGTAGGGTGTCGAGGCAGAATGCCGCAGCCGCTTTTGCGCAGTCGATGACACTGCCGCCTCCCAGGGCAATCACAAAGTCGCATTGCTCTTTCCGGATCATATCTGAGCAGGCATCGCATTCACTGATGTCTGTATTCGGGGAAACCCCGCTGTAAATCGTACAGATGGTTTTCGGGTTTTCTTCCAGCAGGCGTTTGACGAGTCCATTTTCAATAAAGGAGGAGGAGGTGACAAGAATCCCTCTCTTGCCACCGATTTTCTGGATCTGTTCGCCTAGGCAAGACAGCATCCCATTGCCGAAATGGATATCAACCGGTTGAATATAATGCCAATCCATCAATGAAAAATCCCCTACTGAAATGCAGACGGTACCTGGGATGCAGTCCCATATGCCCGTATTCTATTATGCTTCAGAGGATTCGTGAATTGACGGCGGTTAAGATATTGCCGGAACCTA
>CALGGD010000111.1 GCA_937916185.1 uncultured Oxalobacter sp.
AACCGATGTTGTCTGTACCGGGATTGCCGGTGGGCATATCCGCAGCTTCAATTCCCCCGGGATGGTCACCCTCAAGAACAAGGAAATCACCCAGTGGGACCTGGACCGGGTCCTGGAAATGGCGAAATCCATCAACCTGCCGGAAGGCCAGCAGTTCATCCATGCCGTGACCCAGGAATATGTTGTGGACGGTCAGGAAGGTGTCCATAACCCGATCGGGATGAACGGGATGCGCCTGGAGGTGAGGGCGCATATTGTGACGGGTGCGGTGTCTGCCGTGGAGAATATCGTCAAATGCATCCGCCGCTGCCGGTTGGATGTCTCTGACCTGATGCTCCAGCCGATAGCGTCCGCTGATGCGGTGCTGAGCCAGGATGAGAAGAACATGGGGGCGGTGGTGATCGACATCGGCGGTGGAACGACAGATGTGGCGGTTTTCGCTGATGGTGTCATCCGTCACACCGAAGTGATTCCGATTGCCGGAGACCAGGTGACCAACGACATTGCGATGGTTTTCCGCACACCGGTTGCTGATGCCGAGGAAATCAAGATGCGCTATGGCGTGGCATTGCAGTCATTGGTCAGTCCGGAGGAAGAGGTCGAGGCACCGGGTATCGGGAACCGTCCATCGACCCGGTATCCGCGCCAGATGCTGGCGGCCATCATCGAGGCGCGTATGGAAGAACTGTTCGGGCAGGCGAAACAGGTGATTGAGCGTTCCGGCTATGCGCGGCAGATTGCGTCAGGCATTGTCCTGACAGGCGGCACCATGCTGCTGCCAGGGATGCTGCAGCTGGCTGAAAGGATTTTTGACAGGCCTGTCCGTCTGGGACTGCCGCAGTACACGGGACATCTGGCTGAAGTTGTCAGGAGTCCCCGCTATTCGACAGTCCATGGGTTGCTGATCGAGGCAAAGCGGCAGCATGAAAAGGGACTGATGCCGGTGACACAGCAGACGACGACAAATGCGTTCATTGGCAAGGTGAAGAGCTGGTTTTGGGGGAATATTTGATTTTGGGTTGAGCAGGTTCCATCAGATGGATGGGAAAGGACTACAGGAGCGAAAACATGGAATTTGATATGGTTGAAGATAACATCAATCTTGGTACAGTCATCAAGGTTGTTGGTGTTGGCGGTGCGGGTGGGAACGCAGTCCAGCACATGATCAACAAGGGGGTGTCCGGCGTGGAATTCATCGCCGCGAACACCGATTCACAGGCGTTGTCCCATTCCAGTGCGGACAATATCATCCAGATCGGTGATTCCGGCCTGGGAGCCGGTATGCGCCCGGATATCGGCCGCAAGCTGGCGGAGGAATCCCGTTCCCGTATTGAGGATGCGCTGCGTGGCGCGCATATGGTGTTCATCGCTGCCGGCATGGGGGGGGGCACCGGCACCGGTGCATCCCCGGTTATCGCCGAAGTTGCGAAATCCCTTGGGGCATTGACCGTTGCGGTCGTTTCCAAACCTTTCTCCTATGAAGGGTCTAAGTGTATGGAAATGGCGGAAGAAGGCCTGGAACAGCTTGGCCAGCATGTGGATTCCCTGATTGTCATCCTCAATGAGAAACTGGAGGAAATCTATGAGGATGACAGCATGATGGAATGGTTCCAGCATGCGGATGATGTCCTGAACAATGCGGTTGCGGGCATTGCGGAAATCATCAATGTCCGTGGGCATATCAATGTGGACTTCAATGACGTGAAGACCATCATGGCGGAACAGGGCAAGGCGATGATGGGGACGGCGGTCGCAACCGGTTCCGACCGTGCCGTCACGGCGGCTCAGGAAGCGGTTTCCTCCCCGTTGCTCGATGGCATCAACCTGTCCGGCGCCCGTGGTGTCCTGGTTAATGTCACCGCAAGCAAGA
>CALGGD010000112.1 GCA_937916185.1 uncultured Oxalobacter sp.
AGTGAAGACATGATCCGCCTGTCAATCGGCATCGAGAACATCGATGACCTGCTGGCAGACCTTGACCAGGCATTGGCTGCTGCCTAAACCCAAACAGGCTGATATCTGTCATTTGAAAAGGGAATTCCTTTAAAACGGGATTGCCTTTTTTCTATATTTTCTTAACCATCGGAACTTCCTTCGACTGAACTGGCGGCTGGAATTGACAGCCTGAAAGAAAGATTGCAAACACCTGCAACAAAAACCGCCCGAAGCTTGACCGCCTTGGACAGTTTGAAAAAAGCTGACACCCTGCTATCATTGGCTGATAAAGGATAATTTGGCCGCAGGTAATGCAGGCATTTCCAAGAAGCGGTACTTTTTCCTTATGAATCAAGTAGAAAAAACACCTGAATTCCAGAAATGGTACTCAAAACTGGACAAGTCCATCAAAATAAGAATTGATGCGACAATCGCTAAAATCGAACTTGGAAACCTCGGGGACCATAAGCCGCTGGATGAACTCACCTATGAAATCAGAATTCATATTCCATCGGGAACCAGGCTTTATTACATGTGGCAGGGAAAGCAGTTGATTCTGCTGTTGGGAGGTGGCAACAAAGCCAGCCAAGAGAAAGACATCAAACAGGCCAAAAGCCTGGCACGTGAAATTGCGGAGGGTTATAAAGAATGGACGCAATAAATAAAAAATTCGGAATCACGCCATGGCGTATAACAGAAGATAAAACCGATGATGACATCATAGAACTGCTGGAATATATCGCCAGCGAAAACGACCCGGCATTACTGCTGCATGCAATCGATAAAATCGCCAGTGAAAAAGGGCTGAAACTCATAGATGCCATGACCAAATATGGCGTAAGGCTTCAATTCGTCGGTAAACAAAACCATCCTGCTACAACCCACATCTGACACTAATCCACGAAAGCACAAGGCGGCTTCGACCACCCACCGACAGCTCAGTCCAGAAGAACTGGCGAAGGCCGGGGTCAGTGAAGACATGATCCGCCTGTCAATCGGCATCGAGAACATCGATGACCTGCTGG
>CALGGD010000113.1 GCA_937916185.1 uncultured Oxalobacter sp.
AGTTTAGTTCGTCTATTTTATTACGCCAAACCTCCTTTCCGTCAATCAAAGTCTGTAAGGGCGTACGCCCGCAACACATCTTCCCTTGATGGGTGCGTTCATTGTTGTAATACCAGAGCCATTCATCAAGGTCATGCTGAAGTTCTTCTATAGACCGGTAGATTTTTTTCCTGAATGTGACTTGGTAGAACTCCTGCAAGACGGTTTTATGGAACCGTTCACAGATACCGTTGGTCTGGGGATGCGCAGCCTTCGTCTTTGTGTGTTCGATATCATTCACAGCAAGGAATAGCTGGTAATCATGGGTTTCTGCCTTACCACAGTATTCCGTTCCACGGTCGGTGAGCATCCTGATGACCCCCATGCCCTGTGATTCGAAATATGGCAGGACACGGTCATTTAGCAGGTCTGCCGCTGTAATTGGCGTCTTGGTGGTATACAGCTTCGCTGCTGCCCATTTTGAATAGGTATCGACAAAGGTCTGCTGGTATATCCTGCCAACCCCTTTGATGGTGCCGACATAGAAGGTGTCCTGACTGCCAAGATAGCCGGGGTGCGCTGTCTCTATTTCCCCGTATGCAGCATCGTCATCACGCTTTCTCTCAAGAGCGCAAACCTGCGCCTCTGTCAGAACTTCTCCTGTCCGGGCAACATGCTGTTCAAGGTTGGAAAGCCGTTTCCTGAAATTCTCAAGATTATGGCGGAGCCATACTGACCTGACTCCTGATGCCGATATGAATATGCCTTGCTTGCGCAGTTCATTGGATGTCCGTAATTGACCGAACGCCGGCTGTTCCAAGGCCAATGCAACAACGGCATCCTCTGTTTCCTGGTCAACCCTGTTCTGAAGGTTCGGTTTCCGGCGGTTGGCATCTATCAGTGCTTGGACACCTCCCTGCTGGACTGCATTCTGGTATCGATAGAAGGTATCCCTCGACAATCCCATCACCTTGCAGGCTTTTGATATGTTGCCAAGTTCCTGGGCAAGATTCAGGAGACCGAGTTTGTGTTTGATGATGTTTTGAGACATACTGCTCATGGGTTTTTCCTTTCCGGCTTTCGCCTGTTAATAAAGATCTGCACCTCTATCAAACTGGAAAAACCCGCTTGCCGCAAGCCTTAACTGTCAGATGTAATCTGAACTAGTACAGATTATGAAGGCATTGGCCATTGTGTCATCGGGTATCCTGCTCTCCAGTTGCCGCCCGCACTGCCAAGAAGGCCCAACAGGGTTTATCGAATCTGAAAGACAGAGGGACGGGATTCCTTATTCCGCCTGTTTCCCCAGATGCTCATGCAGGATGCGCCGTATCTCGATGATGGCCTGCGGGGTTTCCTGCACACTGTGTCTGGAAGGGATGACGGTTTCAGAGGCGGCACCGTCCCAATGGGAGCTGCTGTATGGCACGATGCCGTCTGAAGATTCCGCCAACGGGACATCCGGAGTGTCGTTGCCCATGATGGAATGGTAGGTCACGGAAGGGGATATCTTCAGCTTGGCAAGTGCCTGGATGGAAGGGTCTTTCTCGCTGAGGTTGTCCACACCGTTCAAGGTTGGTTTCTCAGCCGCCTTGCCGCCGAAGATGGTCTTGGTGGTGTCGCTGACTTTCTGGACGATGTTGATTGGC
>CALGGD010000114.1 GCA_937916185.1 uncultured Oxalobacter sp.
GGTACGCCAGGCGATGGCATAACGGTCCACCAGGTTGGCGCTGTGTTTTTCATGGGTGTTCTGGACCCGGTCATCTTCAGACCAGGTGACCCTGGGCAGGGGCAGGATGCCGGAAACATAAAGGACAATCTGTTCGACAATGGAATAGGTGGTTGCCATCTCGGCTTCCATATCCTCGATTTCGAAATCTGTCGGCAATGCAGTGGTCCAATGGCCGCCATGCTGCATCTTGGCAAGTTCAATCTTCCTTGTCAGGATATATTCCAGCAGCCTCAGATGTTCCAGCATCTTCTGGATGGACATGGTGCTGAGGTTGTCACCGTAATGCACGTTCCAGTCCCGGAGGAAAGTCCGCAGGTCAGAGACGATGAACGAATGGGACTGGAGGATTTCCCAATTGCTGTGCCATTCACAGAGCATGCTGACAACATGGTGCATGGCAGCATTGGCGGCGTTCTCGAGGTTTGGGGAGGTGTCGGTGTTTTCCATTTTTCCGTCTCTATCGGCCTTTTTAAGGAACAGGCCTATAAGATACCGCGTTCGTGAAGTTCTGCCATGACCTGTGTCAGGTTTTCAAAAAGGATTCCGATACCGCCTTTTGCCCGCCATTCAGCGATGTTTTTTGGGCTGTCATCAATCAGGACGTCATCCGGACCGGTGCAGTAGTGCTGTTTGTGGGTGGTCAGCACAACCGTATTGACCACGATTGTGTCTGAGAGAAAACGTCTGACCCAGGCAATCTTGTCATCCCGCACGGTCGGCATATTGCGCTTCGGCTTCGGCATGGCGGTCAGGATTTCACAACGGTCGCCGTATTTGCCATAGAGGCGGTCGAACAGCTCCTTTGCGCCAGCCATCTGGTCCAGTGTGTTGAAATAATGGGGAATCTTGTTCAGGACCGCCCACATCGCATCGCTGTCGGGGTTGGCGATGCCGCAGAGTGACCTGGCGCGTGTCCAGAAATCAACCAATACCCCATCCATATCCAAGAAGATTTTACCCTGATGCATAGCAATGCCCCCTTTTTTCACAGGATGCCAGTATAGCGGATGAAAGCCATGGAAGACTCAAGGAAGAGGGTTACCGAAGCAGGTTTTTAAGGGGAATGATCTTTCAGAACCATCGCAAAAGGATAAAAAAGCACCATCAGACATCCAGATTTTCTGTCCAGATGTCCGTTAATACTTATTAATGAATTCTAATGGATACCATTCTAGTCTAGCCGTTCATCGTATGAAAAGCAACGACTGTGGAAATGTGTTTTTTAAGAGACATTCCGCTTCATGAAATGAACCAAGAAATTCTAAAAAAAAACAATCCCTTATCAAGGTCTTAATGTCCTTTAATAAGTATTAAAGGCATCAGCCGGTTTCTGCCTGCGCCTCTTGCCTTGACTGTCGAAGGATATTGATGATGAAAAAACAGAAAAAGGATGATACCCAGACCTTGCAGACGCTGACAAAACTGTCGCTTGCCATTGGCTTGGCATTTGCTGCACCGGCAGTGCTTGCCGACAATTACTATGGTCTTAAAGAAGGAAGTTCATATATGTTGACAGTCGGTTCGGATGGCAAGATTACCAAAGGTGCAACCGACATGGCAGGAAACAATCCTGTCGCAGCAGGTACTGAACCAACTTCAGGAGATGACCTTTACGGTGTGTGGTCTGATGATGCAGTCAGCAACGGTCAGCTGACAGTGTCAGGAGGGGAGGCTAATAACCTTCGCGGAGGCTATTTTTCCGGCAATGCCACCGGCAACAAGGTGACCCTTTCCGGCAAAAATACGGAGATTGTGGGGAACGTTGTTGGTGGCCGTTCAAAGACCGGCAAATCGACCGGCAATGAGGTCATCTTCTCTGGAAAAGCAGGTTCCGTCACTGTAGGGGAAACCGTTTATGCTGGTTATGTCAATGAAGGTTCAGGTGAGGCATCCGGCAACAAAGTCACCTTTGAGAAGGGGGCGACCGCCACAGTCAAGGGTAATGTCTATGGTGGTTATACCGGTGGCTCAGGCAATGCAGGTTCCAAGGATGCCAAGAACACGGTCATCCTCTCCGGTGGTACGGTTAAAGGAGCTGTCTCTGGCGGTTACACCGGATCGGGCACTGCCGCTTACAATGAAGTTACGGTAACAGGCAGCACAGTAGAAGATTCCGTCCGAGGTGGCGTATCCAATTCAGGCAATGCCAACAACAATAAGGTCACGGTATCAGGCGGTACGGTCAATAGTGATGTAGTGGGTGCAGTAGCTTACGGTTCTTCTACAGGGAAGGTTGCAGGCAATTCGGTCACTGTCTCTGGGGGAACCATCAGCGGCCTTGTTATAGGCGGTGCCAGCATGTCTTCTGATGAATCGTCAACCGCTACCAGTAACAAGGTTGAAATCTCAGGCGGCAGCATTGGAAACCACATTTTCGGTGGTATCACCGCTGTTGGGAAAGCTGATTCAAATACTGTCACCATCAAAGGAGGCACCATCAGTGGGAGCGTTTTCGGAGGTGCCACCGATACCGGTAGTGCAAGCAGCAGCAAAGTCAATATCACAGGCACCACCATCGGTGGCTATGTCATTGGTGGTGCTTATGGCAGCGATGGTGGGGTTGCCACTGGCAATGAGGTCACTCTGACCAATGCCACCGTCACCAAGACGGTCTATGGCGGGGCTGTTGTTTATGGTCCGACTATGTATTCAGACTTCAATACATCAGGTACCATCGGTGGGGCTGTCAACACAGGCAATACCATCTCCGCAACCGGTGTCAACACAGTCGGTGGTCTGGATGGCTATGACAAGTTGAACCTGACGGCTGGCAAGGTCAATGAAAACAAAGCTGTCATCACCGTCAACGGTAAAGCAGACCTGACGGGCAAGACCATCAGCGTCAGCGAAAACGCCGACAACAAGGTGACAGGTGAAAAGGTCATGCTCCTAAGCGCCAGCAGCCTGACGCTGAAAAACACCACGTTGACAAAGACTGAGACTTTTAAGGAGAAATCCTGGTTCCTGAATGATGATGCAAAAGGCACTGACCAGAGTACCAACCTGTCCGGCACGGCAAAAACCCTGTCCCTGAACAAGGATGACAGCATAAATGTCGATCCAACACCGGCACCTACCCCGACGCCTGACCCAGATCCAACACCGGTGCCTACCCCGACACCTGACCCGACACCCGACCCAACACCTGACCCAATCAAGCCGGACATCAAGGTCACCGAAAACACCAAGACCCTTTCTGAATCCCTGCTGGGTACGGTTGCGATGGTCAACCAGGGAGCTGAATTTGTCGCTGATGAAGTCATGACAACAATCGGGGATGCTGTCTCAGCTGGCAAAGGCGTGTTCGGTGTCATCAATGGCGGTTCTTCCCGCTATCAGACTGGTTCCCATATCGATGTTGACACCATTTCCCTGGCGGCAGGTATCGCAGGCAACATCACACCGGACACCACATTGGCAGGCTTTGTTGAGGCAGGTTGGCATGTCTCCCATGCCAAAGGCAGTGGCGAGCATGAATACTACGGTGTCGGTGTCGCCGCCAAGCACCGGTTCGGCAATCCATTCTACATTGACGGTTCTGTCCGGCTCGGGGTCGCAAAGACCGGCTTTGACGGACGGTATGCCGGTGACAAGGCGCATTACAGCACCGATATGTTCTACACATCAGCCCATATCGGTGGCGGCTATGTCTTCAATATCGCAGACAAGGTCAACCTGGACCTCTATGGGCGTTATACCATCACCTGGCTGGAAGATGATTCGGTCAAGCTCCATGACAAGGAAAACACCAAGTTCCATATGGACTCCACGACGACCCATGGTCTGCGGGGCGGCTTCCGGTTCACCGGGGATGTGGCGGAGACCGTCAAATGGAAAGCTGGTCTCGCCTATGAACATATCTTCAACGGTGATGCGGATGGCAGGATCGACGGGTTTGGGTTGGATACGCCGACACTGGAAGGCGATACCGGTATCGGTGAACTCGGTCTGAGCATGAAACCGTCTGCGAACAGCCCCTGGACGTTTGATGTGACCGCCAAGGGCTATGTCGGCGACCGTGAAGGGGTTTCCGGCAATATCCGGGCAGTCTATTCATTCTAAAATTGCCCATAATCTGCTGAAGGCGGTTCCCACTGGGACCGCCTTTCTGTTTGTGGCGGGGCTTAACGCCAGAAGAGCGGTGGGGAAATGGCAATTGACCTGTTAGAATGTCTTTATTGTCGATATGGAGCAGCTTATTTCCCAGATGAAAAGGGTTGTCGGTGTTCCGTTGGTTTCCATGGCGTGGCTGGGAGAAGGTATGGCGCAGGCGGAAGTTGTTGCAAATGAGCCGGTTGATGCGGCGAAGGTGGCGGAGGCGGAAAAGATCATCTTGGGACTGCAGGAACGGTTGCCTGCCTATACCGCCAAAGGGTCAGGCCCTTTTGTGGCGGCCATTTATGACAGTCAGGGAAATCTGGTGGTTGAGACGGCCAATTCGGTGGTGGATGGACAGTGCAGCCATAACCATGCCGAGATGAACGCCATCCGTCTGGCAGAGGAAAAGCTGGGAACCTACGATCTGGGGCCTCATCATCTGCGGCTGTATGTGACGGCGGAGCCTTGCGTGATGTGCATGGGCGGCATCATGTGGTCAGGGATTGAAGCGGTTTATTATGGGATACCGTCCAAGCGGGTTGAGGCGATCACGGGGTTTGATGAAGGCTATAAACCAGACTGGCTGGAAGCCTTCCGTGACCGGGGGATTACGGTGTATGGCAATATCGCGCCTGGGGCAGGGGAAAAGGCGCTTCAGCGGTATATGGCTGAAGGCGGTGTTGTCTATAAGCCGGAACGGGGGCGGTGATAAGCAAGGGTTCTCTCTGGGGAAGGGATGGATATGGAGACTATGGGGCAGGATGCTGGGGCTGCGGTTGTTCCTGGCGGTTTGATGGCATCGGATGACCAGATGTCTGTGTGGGGGGAAGAAACAGTTCCTGGTTCCGGCGTTCCGGAAAAGAAGCCTGCCGTCGAAGAAGTTGTTGCGTATGACCCCAATGACATGACGGTTCTGGCTGTCCGTCTGAAAGCCGCCATGGTGAAGACGGGCATGACCCAGGCGCAGCTTGCCCGTGCCTGTGGGGTGAAGCCGCCCAGTGTCAGCGGCTGGCTCAATGGCAAGGCGAAATATCTGAAGGGGCAGAATCTGTTGGCGGCCGCCAAGGCATTGAATGTCTCGCAGGACTGGCTGGCGACTGGCGAAGGTGCGATGCTGCCTTACGATGATGGATTGACTGCCATCCCCAACCTGCCTTCCAATGAATTTGTCCAGGTGCCTATCCTGAATACCCGCCAGTCTGTGCTGGATGACCGTTTTGAGGAACATCTGTATGAGGAAAAGATGGTGTTCCGCAAGGCAGACCTGATGGCGATGAAGGTTTCGGTCCGTTTTGCCCGGGTATTGGCGGTGCCTGACGGCTGTATGGAACCGACCTTGCGGCAGGGGGGATTTGTGCTGGTCAATACCGAGGATACGGTGCCCCAGGATACGAAGGTCTATACGGTTTACTACAACGGTCAGATGTTCCTCCGCCGCCTGGTCTTGGATTTCAGTGATGTTGCCGGTGAACGTGTCTGGGTGATGCGTTGTGACAACCCTGACCGGCAGCACTACCCTGACCGGCGCCTGCCACCGGATGCCGCCATTTTCGGACAGGTGGTCTGGTCTGGCGGGATGCTTTGAATCTGCTGGTTCCTTGTCTGGAAAGGCTGTGCTGTTTTCCATTGCAGCCCTTCAGATTGGTTCTGAATCTGTCTGATGGTTTTTCTCTGCCGTCATTTCCGATGATAAGAGGACTTGTCCAGTCCAGCTGGCTGTCTGGTACTGAATAAACCAACAGGTTTAAATTTTAGCGGAACGGCCTATAATTATCTGCATCAGGTTGCTTTTCTTGATTTTTAAAATAATCCGTGAATTGGAGGGTTTATATGCTCACTGCTCTAGGTAAGTTCCTGAAAAAACTCCGTGTTGACCGTGGTGAAGTGCTGAAGGATATGTCTGCCCGGCTGGGAGTCACGGCCTCTTTCCTGTCTGCTGTCGAGAATGGCAAGAAACGGATGCCGTCTGAATGGAACGGCAAGCTCTGCACCGCCTATGAACTGGATGCAGATGCCCGGAAACTGCTGACAGCCGCCATTGCAGAGACGGAATCCAGCATTGATCTTGACTTGACCGGCCTGGAAGCTGCCAACCGTGAACTGGCGGTGTTTTTTGCAAGGCGTTTCGCTGTCTTGGACGGTAGCCAGGTCAAGGCAATCCAGAAGATCCTGCGGAAGGATGAAAAAAGCCGTGGGGAAGGGTGACGGACAAGAGGACACCGTTCTTTCCGGGAAAAGTCCAAATGGTGTAATGGCTTGGGAACGCGATGGCTGAGGAGAGCTTCTAAGCTGTTGATTGTTGCGGTGATTGTTGTGTTTCATACTCATTTATTGCCATCATTTCCGCCATTGGTGTCGGTTTGACCTTAAACTACT
This sequence comes from uncultured Oxalobacter sp., assembly GCA_937916185.1. GTDB lineage: Bacteria > Pseudomonadota > Gammaproteobacteria > Burkholderiales > Burkholderiaceae_D > Oxalobacter. Next base: position 6,517 of record CALGGD010000114.1, read on the forward strand.
GTTTTCGCTGTTCAACAGGTAACCATTATGGAAAATCCAAACCAGACAGAAACCGTTATCCGTGAAGCCCAGGAAATCAATAAGCTGCTGACCCAGCGGCTCAATACCAGCCAGACCAGTTCTGATGAGGAATTCAAGGCATTGCTGCATGCGGTTACGGTGCCGATGATGACCCTGACAGCCAAGATGTCGGGCGAATCTGAGGCTTTTGTGCAGCAAGTCTGTGATGAGGTGTTCCAGGCCATCACCGGTAAAGCGCCCCAGCGTGACGATGAGGGCAGGA
>CALGGD010000115.1 GCA_937916185.1 uncultured Oxalobacter sp.
CCCGCCCCATCCTCAATCGCTTCTTTCAGCTGTTGGGAATTCTGGTCGATCTTGCGGATCAGCCCCTTCACCTGCTCAAACTGCTGGACAGTATCCTGAAGCTGCCGGTCCAGTACCCGCCGATCCGTGACAACGATGACCGACTGGAAAATCTTGTTGTTGTCCGCATCATGCAGACCTGACAGCCGATGCGCCAGCCAGGCAATCGAATTCGACTTGCCAGAACCCGCACTGTGCTGGATCAGATAATGATGTCCTGCCCCCCTGGCCTTGACATCCGCCAGCAGTTTCGTCACCACATCAAACTGATGGTAACGCGGGAAAATCATCGTCTCAGACTTGATGTTGCCCCGCTCGTCCCGCTCAACCGTCAGGTGGATATAACGGTGCAGCAGTTCCAGCAGGCTGTCTTTCGACAGGATACGTTCCCAGAGATAAGCCGTATCATAACCATCTGGATTGTCCGGATTGCCCTTGCCCCCGACCTGTCCTGCTCCGCCGGAACCTTGATTGAACGGCAGGAAATAGGTGTCCTTGCCTGCCAGCCGGGTCGTCATATAGACCTCGGTCAGGTCCACAGCGAAATGCACCAGCACCCGTTCCTTGAACTTGAAGATTTTTTCCCTGCCAGCCCGGTCAAACTTGTACTGCCGGATGGCATTGCCGGTATCCTGTCCTGTGAACTGGTTTTTCAGTTCCATCGAAACAACTGGGATACCGTTCACAAACAGCACGATATCGATGCTGTTTTCATTCTTCGGGGAATAATGGAGCTGGCGGGTGCAGTGCAGGACATTGGCTTGGTACTGCGCCTGCGCAGTCGGGTTCATATCCGTTTCCGGCTTCCAGAAAACCGGATTGAACGTGATACCCCGGTCGATGAACCCAGACCGAAGAACCTTCAGCAGTCCCCGCTGATGCACTTCCTTATCGAACCGCTCAATCAGTTTCTGGGCAGTATTTGCACTGTAAATCTTCTCGAGCCGTGCATACTTTTTCGGCTGGCTGACCTTGATGAACTGGATGAACGAATCCTTGTCCAACGCCAGTTCCCGGTCAAAAGCCTTCGGGTCACCCTTGGCATACCCACCTTGGGTGATTAGGCTGGCTTCAATGTCGGTCTCAAACTGCTTCTCGGTCGTGTTCAGCATAACGGCACCTGTTCAAACATAAAACCCATTATTCCTGAATCCGGTTCCTGATGTCTTCCAATGATGGCAAAGTATCACGGAGACCTTCTGGCAACGGATCCGAAATCCGGTATTCACTCACGCCAATCGGTTTGCTCATATCCCGCAATGTGTATTCTGCTACCAGATTGTTCTTGTCTTTACATAACAACAGACCGATTGTCGGATTGTCATCTGTTTTCTTGAGCTGTGCATCAACTGCAGACAGATAGAAATTCAGCTTGCCGGCGTATTCAGGCTGAAAAGCACCTGTCTTGAGTTCAATAACCACATAACACCGCAGGTTCAGGTTATAAAACAGCAAGTCGATATAGAAATCGTCACCACCGACATTGATATGGTATTGATTACCAAGAAACGCAAAACCTTTTCCAAACTCCAGAAGCATTGCCGTCACATTCTTGAGCAAGCCCTGCTCGATATCGCGTTCAACAATATCCGGTTTCAATGGGATGAAATCGAAGACATAAGGATCCTTCATCATCTGTTGCGCCAATTCGCCATGCGGTGAAGGCAGCCGCTTTGCGAAATTGGAGATTTTTGGGGCAGTTGCCTGACGTTGGTATAGACCGCTTTCAATTTGATGGACAAGAACGTTCTTTGACCAGCCATTTTCAATGGACTGTTCGATGTACCAGATACGTTGTTTTACATCAGTCAGTTTGTCCAATATTGCAACATTATGAGACCAGGATATTTGTGCAGACAGTGTCTGCACAATTTCCGTATCAGGATAAACAGCAGCGAATTTCGCCATATACTTCAGATTGCGGACAGAAAATCCCTTCATATTTGGGTAAGCAAGTCGGATATCCGAAGAAAGATTTTCAATGAATCTATTTCCCCATTTCTTATGGGCATTGATGATTTGACCGATATGGTGGTACATCAACACCAGTTCACGGTTGGCACTGACAGACACCTGATACTGAGCCTGCCTGATTGTGCCTTTGATGGCATTCAATACATCGAAGTATTCGTCATTGTTCATCAGCATAACGGCACCTCTTTCTTGCCTGTGACCATCTCATAAATCAGGGATTTCTTGTATTCAGTCAGTTTATCAATCAGCTGCTGTTTTTGGGTAATTACATTGTCAATGGCAACGCATTTCTTGTCGAGGAAACCAACAATTTTTTGCTGTTCTGATAATGAAGGAATTGCTGTCCGATAATTACCTATCTGCCCCGTACTGATGTGGGGGACACTGACACCTGTCATTTCAACAGTCAACGCTTCTTGAAAGGATCTAGTCATTAAAACATAATGAATAAATGAACTTTTACCCTGAAAACCATCTCTTATCCTACAAACACGTTGTACTAGAAGACTTGGCAAATCTTCTTCAGAAATAACAGCAACTCTCATTCCACCATTAATCCAGGGTCTATCTAAACCGACTACAATATCTCCTGGTTCTAAAACAAATAATTTTAACGATTCATCTATTTCATCACTAAAATAAACAACCTCATCCCATCTTGTCTTTTCAACACCAATATTGATTCCACGGAGTAAACGTATACCTTCTGTTTTGAAATCATTGCTTGAAAATGCATATCCTGGAAGAATATCGACAAGTGTTTTAAGTGGTTGTATCTCCCACCCTTCCGGAATCGCCCCAATCCATTCAATGCCTGAATCCTTCATCGGCACATCGGGATTCAGCCCCTTGGTCACGGCTTCGGTGATGACCGACTGCTTGTATTCGGTAAACTTCTCGATGACCCGCTGTTCTTTCTCGATGATGCTGTCGATGGACGCACATTTCTTGTCGAGGTAGTCAGCAATAGCTGTTTGTTCCTTGGAAGAGGGGTAAGGAAATTTAAAATTACAAAAATCATATTGATATAAATGAATAATTGTGCTGTTACCCGAATTAATTATTCTAAACCAACGCCAAAAAACCGCGGATTGCAATATCCAATATAAAAATCTGGTATTAGTATTTTCTTCTGTACGTATTAATAGCACACCACTATTTAATGATGTTGCTCCTGGCATATTTCTAACAATTGCAACTTTACCAATAGTTCCATCCTTTGTAATCAGCAAATCATTATTTTTTATTTGTATTTGTTCAGCTTCTTCCCAACGTTCCACTGGAACATGAACGCAACTCTCCCAGTCAATTTCCCCATTTTTAAAATTAATACCAGTTATTAAGTAGGCTCCTTCATCTTGATATTCAGCAGAAGTAAGACCTTGCCAGCCAATTCTTCCATTAAGTGATGCGATATGCTTGATTCGCCTGATTTCCCATTTCTTAGGAATCTCCTCAATCCATTCAATCCCAGAATCCTTCATTGCTTTTCTCCTTTTTCTGATTCAGACTCTGGCAATAGCTTTTCATTAACAAGTCGCTCT
>CALGGD010000116.1 GCA_937916185.1 uncultured Oxalobacter sp.
TATTCGCTGACGGTTAGCCATAGAGAAGCCTTGGCAAGGAGGTCCACCACAAATCATGAAGGGCTCCCCAACATGCAAACCGGTGAGCTCGAGTATCTCCTGTGGCTGAATTTTCTGGATGTCTCCTCCAAGAACCTTATGACCATTTGCCTTCATGGTATCCACACAGGACTGATCGAAATCCTGACCTATGACGACATTCAGCCCCGCCTGTCCAAGACCGATATCCAGTCCCATAGCACCGGAGAAGAGTGAGATAACATCCCGGTTTGAGTAATACTCCTTATAGTCCATCACACAGTCTCTCCATTCTCTAAAACAAATTCACACCGGAACCCTGCTCCGGCTGCTTCCGCAATCCGTTCCATATCGTAAACGGAAAATGTATCTCTTTTCAGCTTTGCATTCAGGTTCTGCGGTGACATCCCGAGCCTTCTCGCAAGCTCTGCTGCACTGATATTCTGCCTTATGCAAAGTATTTTTACCTGTTCTGCTACAGTCATGATTTCCCTCACTTCTGCATATAAACTCATTAATAATAAATCACGTTCAGTATAAACAAAATAATTGATTTTGTCAATCAAGACCGTTATTCACACTTCAGCAAAACCCTGCCTGTCCCTTCGCGCAACCATTCTTTCAGTGAAAACGCACCTGCCGGAACCTCGACCTGGATATCTGCACGGCATGGCAACCGCTCCAGGATTCCAGACACTTCCGAGAAATGCGTTTTTGGCACAGGTTCAGGGCAACGGACCAGCAGGTCAAGGTCGCTTTCATCATGCATCACCGCCAATCCTGTCACCAAGGCAAATGCACAGCTTCCAGTGACACCCCAAACAGCTTCCCAACCGGTCTCCAAAAGCATCTGGAGTGCCTTCACCGGCTTCATCCCTGAAAAAGGCACGTCTTCCATAATCCGGAGATTGTCAATGATATCTTCTGGAGACAGTTTCCTGACCACATCCTGACGACTGATCCATGTTGCAGCACGCTCCGAACGTTTCCTGCCCCGGATACCGACCGGTATCAAGCCATCCGCCGAAAAATCCCGCCGGACAACAACCGGCATATCATCCGTCCAGAAAGCAGCAACCCACTCTGGCAGACCACGTTTCCCAGACAGGACACCGGGTTTCAGCCAGAGCAGGTCATGGGCGCGATAAGCATCACCCCGGAAAGAACGGAGAGCAGTTTCCTTCCCTTTGATGGTCATCGCAGCTTTCCTTCCACCTTTTCAGGCAGCCCACTGCTCACGCATCATCCGACGAACCAGTACCGTACCGGCACGGTTTGGAGAGCCCAACCGGTTATCCAGTGAGGTTCCATGATTCCTTGCTGTGACAACGGCCTGCTTGACCGTTTCAACCACCAGATTGATTTCTGCCTGGGTCGGTGACGACGGGTCAGCAATATCCAGCAGGTTTTCCAGCAGTCCCAAGGTTGCGTAGTTGGAAATGTCATAAGCCATCGGCGGAATGGTCGATGCCAGTTCTTCCAGGGAATCCACTGTCCGCTTCGTGATCCTGGCAGCAGATGCCTTGCCCATCGCATGGATTAGGACTTCTTTATCATTGAATGCAATCAGGCGGTTCGCCTGATAACCATGTGCCAGGAACGCACCAGACATCGCCTTGCCGACAATCAGTCCGATGACCGGATGACCTGCAAGACGGGCGGTGGCATAAGCACCTGCGGCTGCAGAAAGTGCCAGATGGATGCCAAAAGCCTCTTCCCGACGGCCATATGCCTGGGAAGGCACATCGATGACTGCAATGATTGCCCGTTTTTCCGCCTTGTCCCTATCCTGCTCAACCGCTTCGGCAACGACTTTACCCAAAGTCCATCCTTCCAGAAGACCGACTTCACCCCTTGCCGCACGGGGATACTGATTGTCAGAATCAGGCACCACAGCAATCACTCGGGCAGCCTTGCCATCCAGTTCACCATCAGCAACCCTGACAGAAGCACATTGACCAGTACGGACGGTATAACCCTCTGTCATGATATCGAACCAGATATCACCCCGGGACAGTTTCTTTTCAACCATTTTCATGCTCCTTCCGCAAAGAGTTCTGTAACCATATCTGCATTGACCTGCTTGGATGTATCAAAAGACACCAAGCGGTTCAGGAATTCATCATAACGTTCACACCGCAGTGATTCCGGGCGTCCTTTCTCAATGAAATCAATGACAGCACTGCGGATATCCTGAAGGGAATCTTCTGCCAGGTAATCCACAAATCCGTTACGGGCACGTGCCTCACCGCCTGTCATGCTCCAGATGAACGGCCTGTCACGGGAATCATATTCAGCAATACCGGCTTCCTGTTCGATGACCTGGGGACCATTCAGTCCCAGACGGGCTTCACGGGTGACAATCAGACGGCTGCAGAGCGCTGCTGCAATCGACATCCCCCCGAAACAGCCGACCGTCCCGGCAACAATCCCGATAACCGGAACATAACGGCGGAGATTGACAATCGCCGCATGGATATCAGCGATTGCAGCCAGCCCCAGATTGGCTTCCTGAAGACGCACACCGCCTGTTTCCAGACACAGGACCGCCTGGGTAATCTTGCCATTGGCACAGTCTTCTGCTGCCAAGTCCAACGCCGCAGCCATCTTCGCACCGGAAATCTCACCCATGCTGCCGCCTTGGAAAACACCCTCAATCGCGACAACGACTGACCGTCTGCCATTGATGGTGCCCTGGGCAACCACCATGCCATCATCTGCCTGGGGCACAATCCCCTGGGGTTCCAGCCATGGCGACATCACAAAATCAAACGGTTCCAGCAGTTCACGGTAACTGCCGGCATCCAGCAGTCCCTTTGCGCGGTCACGCGCTGACAGCTCAATAAAGCGGACATCCTGCTTACTCATGATCAGCCTCCTCCAAAACCTGTTCAATCCTCAACCGTGCAACCCCTGGTGTCGCGCCAAAATCATGGACAACCAGTTGCCCCGCAGGCAATCGTCGTGCCGTAGCGATACGGTCAAACAGACGCTGCCAGCGCAACGTACTGCCATCAACCGAGGTCCTGACAACAATGGACAGCTCTGCAGCTGAACCAGGCCTGAACAGGACTTCCAGGTCGCCTGACCCAACAACACCTGCCAATGCTTGCCTGCCTCTTCCGGCAGTTCCCGGATATGTCAATTCAATTTTTTCCATGTCTTTCCCCCTTATGCCATCGTGATGCTGTCCAAGAA
>CALGGD010000117.1 GCA_937916185.1 uncultured Oxalobacter sp.
GTACCCTGATCTCCCCGGCGGGTTCCTGTTGCTGACGGCATTACTGCACCGTTCACTTCACAGGCGATCCGGGCGTGCCCCGCCCTTAGTATATTTATCGCACCAACCAAATCGGCGTTTTCCTCAAAGCCACAGTTCATGCACCGGAATCCAGCTTGTGTCTGACGGTTTTCCGCTGAGACATTGCCGCATTCAGGACAGCAAGGCTGTCCGCTCCTTATATCCCCGCCCTGAAGGGCTGGGTTTTACGGAACATTCTGATAAATAGGTTGTACTTTATCTGTTGTGCTGTTTTTGGGGGGCTTCCCTTTTTTTCAGGAAAGCCTCAAAGCCCCGTTGACGTAATTGGCAGGCAGGGCAGTTGCCGCAGCCATAGCCCCAGCTGTTCAGATGGGTGTGGTCGCCGGTATAGCAGGTGTGGGTCTGGTTGATGACCAGGTCAACCAACGCCTTTCCGCCCAGTTCTTCTGCCAGTTCCCAGGTCTGCTGTTTGTTTTTCCACATCAGGGGCGTGACCAGGTTCAACCGGGTGTCCATACCGATGTTCAGGGCGACCTGCAATGCCTTGATGGCATCATCCCGGCAGTCGGGGTAGCCGGAGAAATCGGTTTCACACATCCCGCCGACCAGGATATTGATGCCACGGCGGTAAGCAACAATAGCGGCTGTTGTCAGGAACATCAGGTTGCGTCCTGGGACGAACGTGTTCGGCAGGCCGTTTGCCATCATCTGGATTTCAATGTCTTTGGTCATGGCTGTTTCTGAAAGCCGACTGAGCAGGGACAGGTCGCAGAGATGGTCTTCCCCGAGTTTCTTGTTCCATTCAGGGTTCATCTGCCTCAATTGCCTGAGGATGCGAGGGCGTGCTTCCAGTTCAGCTCTGTGGCGTTGACCATAAGAAAAACCGACAGTCTCTACATGGTCATATTGATGAAGCGCCCATGCAAGGCAGGTGGTGGAATCCTGTCCGCCACTGAACAGGACCAACGCGTGTTTTTTGTTTGCCGGAACAGTTGAGGGAATTGTCATATCAATGGACTGTCTATCGGATAATGTTCAAACAGGGGCATTATCTGTCCCAAAGCAGGGATTTTCAGCTTTTTTGTGTTTGTTTGGAATATATTCTTCAAGTCTGGATGATAATAGCAGTTTAATGTTCAGGGTGCTTTCTTAAATTATCCCAGGGTGCTTTTTCCAATGGCGTATTCCATCAGCAGGAGACATCAAGCCAAGGTCGATGCCGTATGGCATTTCCTGCTGGGCATTATTGCCCTGTTGTTGGTTGGCATGGCGTTCCCTGCCTATGCGCAGGAAACAGCCCGTTCGAAAGATGTTGCCGGACAGCCTGTTGATAAACGGCTGCAGAAATTCACTTACAAGGTGAAAATCGAGGCACCTCAGAAAATCAGCAACCTGCTTCAGGACAATCTGAGCATTGCCAAATGGCAGCATGATGCCGAGATGAACGACCGCCAGCTCCGCCGGATGTACCGTGCCGCACCTGCCGAGGTCCGTGAACTGATGGAAACAGAAGGCTATTATGATGCCGAAGTGGAAACCCAATTGCTGGGAGAGCGTGGTGACCGTACGGTTGTCATTTCGGTCAAGCCAGGTAAACCTGTCAAGGTGACGGAGGTCAGCATCACTTTTGAAGGGGATGTGGTGGGGACAAAACCGAAAAAGAATTTTCCCGGTGAAGAAGGGTTGAAAAAAGGTTGGAAAATGCCTGTGGGGACCATTTTCCGTATGGAAGACTGGGAAACAGCAAAACTTGCCTTGTTCAAGGAGCTGTCCCGGACCCGTTATCCACGGGCGAAAATCAAACATACCCAGGCGGTCGTGGATCCAGAGACGCATTCCGCACGGTTGGTGGTTCAGATGGACAGCGGCAGGGAAGTCAGGTTCGGTGAGACGGTGATCATCGGGCTCCGGCGGTACAGTGAGCAGGTCATCCACGGGTTGCATCCACCGAAAAAGGGCTCTGTCTATGATGAGAACCGGTTGCAGCGTTTCCAGTCCAGACTGCTTGACAGCGGGTATTTCAATGGCGCTGATGTTGTTGCCGACCTTGAGACCGAGGCTGATGAAATCCCGGTTATCGTCAAGGTTCATGAGAATTATCAGAAACACGCTTCTGTCGGTGTCGGTTACAGTACAGACACCCGTGAACGGGCAACCCTGACTTATGAGAATTTCAATTTCATCAGGCAGGACTGGCACCTGAAGAGTTCGGTTGTTGTCCAGGACAGGGAGCAGACAGCCAAGGCCGATGTCTATCTGCCAGAGAATGAAGACGGTTTCCGGGACAGCTTTGGTGTGGCTTATGACCGTTCTGATTTCCGGGGATTGGATACCCGCACGGTTGGCCTGAATGTCCGGCGGGCATGGGGCAGTCCCCGTTTTGAGCAGTATGTCATGCTGGAGTACCTGAATGAGCATGACCGTATCGAGGGGGACAAGGATGAACGCCCTGAAGCCATGCCAGTGACTTACGGTCTCATCAAACGTCATCTGGACAACCGTTTTGCCCCGACAGAAGGGTATCAGATCGAGGCGCAGGTCGGCGGTGCGGTCGAAGGCTTGCTGACGGATGAATCGTTTGTCCGTGGCTATCTGAAAGGCCGTTATTACCATCGTGTTGGACTTCGGGGCGATATCATTGTCCGGGGTGAGCTTGGCGCCGTGCTGTCGGATGAGAAAAAAGGCGTTCCGTCAACCGTGATGTTCCGGGCTGGCGGCGACCAGTCGGTCAGGGGCTATTCGTATGACAGTCTGGGTATCCGCCAAGGGGATGCTGTCGTTGGTGGGCGTTACCTGGCGGTGAGCAGCTTCGAATACCAGCATTATTTCTGGGATGCCTGGGGACTGGCGTTTTTTGTGGATGCCGGCAATGTTGCGGATAAATGGGCAGACATGGATTATGCCGTGGGGTATGGTATGGGTGTCCGCTGGAGAAGCCCGGCAGGGCCTATCGGGGTGGACCTGGCATATGGTGAGAAAACAGGCAATTTCCACCTGCACTTTTCATTTGGGCTGACTTTCTGATGGCTGCATTTCTGACCCGTTTTCGACAGTTCTGGACCAAAAGGCGGTTGCTGTATGTACTGGCACCGGTCGGGCTGCTGTTCTGCCTGTTGATGCTGTGCAGCCAGCGTTGGGCAATCCAATGGATTGCTGAAAGTGTTGTCGCCGCGAAGGGCGGGAAAATCACCTTTGTGGAAACATCAGGATCCCTGTTCCAT
>CALGGD010000118.1 GCA_937916185.1 uncultured Oxalobacter sp.
CTGCCAGCACAAGCTGCCTGCCTTTGTCATTCAATACCAGGTGTTCATTTTTCAGGACACGCAGCCCCATATTCTCAAAATAGCGCATCCATGCCAGGTAATTGGAATAATATTCATGGTTGCCAGTGACAAGATAGACGCCCAGGCGTGCTTTCAGGTCTTTATAAGGGGCAACATCGTTTACCCGGTTTTTGGTCAGGCCGTCCACCAGGTCACCGGTGGCGACCATCAGGTCAGGGTTCAGGGCATTGGCCTTGTCCACCACCGCTTTCATCCATTCGGCATTCATCAGGCGGCAGGCATGCAGGTCAGTCAGCTGGACGATGCGGAGACCATCCAGTTCCTTCGGCAGATGGCGTACATGGACATGGACCTGCTTGACATCAGGCACACGGATACCCTGCCAGGTACCGATTGCAGACAGGATGATGGCAAGGATGCAGAGACCGATGTTCCAATGCCAGCCCAGCTGCGGCTTCCGGGCGAAGATACCCACCTTGCCGACAATCCAGAGGACAATGGATGCCATATCCTTGAGAATCAGGAAACAGAGCAGCAGGATGAAGGCGCCTGTTGCCCAGCCTGCCACGACAATGACCCCCCTGGGCACTTCCGGAGACGCCCAGCCACCGAAGAGGTTGGTGATCAGCCCCCACTGCGAAATCAGCAGGATGACCAGTGCAATGGCGATTTTCCAGGCACGGCTGAAAGGCAGTGCCGGAACAAAACGCCAGATGACAATAGCGGCAAACAGGGCAGGAAAAATCAGGAACATCCCCAGGCCTTTTTGATGTTCAGCAGAAACAAGTCAGGTAATGATAATGGATGGAAAGGGGCAGGATAAGCCCCTGTCACACAATTTTACGGTTTCGTGCTGGTCCCTTGTCCCAGATATTCAGCATCAGGGACTTTCTCAAACCATTCAACATTCTGGCCGTCTGCATCGTAGCCGGTGATGGCGATATGGGTCATCGCGCTGTCAGGTGAAGCACCGTGCCAATGCCTGATACCGGCAGGGCACTGAACAACATCGCCCGGATTCAGTTCAACGGTTTTGCCACCTTCATAGCCGGTCAGGCCTTTCCCTGCCGTGACAATCAATGTCTGTCCAGCGGGATGGCGGTGCCATGCGGTGCGGGCACCTGGCTGGAAGGTGACGGATGCGCCGGATGCCTGGAGGTCAGCAGTCTTGTTGAACAGCATATCGACTTTCACTTCCCCGGTGAACCAGGCTTCAGGACCTGCGAAAGAGCCGAGGGAATGGGCGGGAAGCACTGTCTGGCTGCTGCTGCCGGGATGTGCCGTATCAGCGGTGTTGCCTGCCTGAGCAGCACCTGCCATTGCGATAGTGAGCAATGAGGCAATCAAAAGTCTTTTCATCTGGATTCCTTGTTGTCTTGTTTTACATCGATTGTTTTGATAATCCGGGCAGGAACGCCGCCGACCACCGTATTTGGCGGGACGTCTTTTGTGACGACAGCTCCCGCAGCGATGATTGCGCCATC
>CALGGD010000119.1 GCA_937916185.1 uncultured Oxalobacter sp.
GAGCAGATTCTGGAAATCGCAGCAAAGATGACTGCATACGCCAGGAAATATATCGATGATGTTGAATTCTTCTGTGAAGATGCAGGACGTACCGACAATGCATACCTTGCGAAAGTGGTTGAGGCGGTCATTGCTGCGGGTGCAACCGTCATCAACCTGCCGGACACCACCGGATACTGTACCCCCTATGAATATGGCGAGAAGATCCGGTATCTGAAAGAACATGTCCCCAACATCGACAAGGCAACGCTTTCCGCCCATTGCCACAACGATCTGGGTATGGCGACCGCCAATGCACTGGCAGGTATCATGAACGGTATCCGTCAGGTTGAATGCACCATCAACGGTATCGGTGAACGTGCGGGCAATACCTCGCTTGAAGAAATCGTCATGATCCTCAAGTGCCGGAAAGACCTGCCTTTCTATACCGACATCGATACCACCAAGATTGTCAAGACATCCCGTCTGGTATCCAACCTGATGCGTATGCCTGTCCAGCCGAACAAGGCGATTGTTGGACGCAATGCCTTTGCGCATTCATCCGGCATCCATCAGGACGGCGTCCTGAAATTCCGTGAAAACTATGAAATCATCGATCCGGCGGATATTGGGCACAGCGACTCTTCCATCGTGCTGACAGCACGCAGTGGCCGTGCAGCATTGGACCATCATCTTCGCCGTCTGGGATATGTCCTGTCTCCTGAAGAGCTGGAAGTCTCCTACAAGAAGTTCCTGGTGCTGGCGGATGTCCAGAAATCCGTCTCTGACGAAGACCTGCGCAATCTGGCGGGTGCTGACAAAGAAGTGGTGGAAGATACCCGCCGTATCAAGGTGGACTACCTTCAGGTCGTCTGTGGCAAGAGTGCCATCCCGATGGCGACCATCCGTCTGGTCATTGATGGTGAGAAACATCTGGCCACCGCCGCTGGCAATGGCCCGATTGATGCCGCCTTGAATGCCGTCCGCCAGTTGATCCAGCAGAAGGTCACCTTGGAGGAATTCCTGATCCAGGCAATCACCCGTGGCACCGATGATGTGGGCAAGGTCCACATCCAGGTTGAGAACAAGGGCAAGGTCTACTATGGCTTCTCTGCCAATACCGACATCATCACCGCTTCTGTCGAAGCGTACATCGATGCGGTCTCAAAAGTCATCTGAGGCCTGATTCCATGCTGATGGAACGGGATGCCGGTTGGCATCCCGTTTTACATGGAGGGGGATAAGGGGAAAGAGGTGTTGTCAGAACCCAAAGCTGAAGAGACTGCTGCCATCCCGGAGATCCAGGTCGTCCATACCTTTCTCGACATGCCGGACAACCCCGTCACCATCAAAATAGAAATGCATCATTGAGTTCCAGATGCCTTCTTCATGGTAACGGTAAGACCAGACTTCCTGTTTGCGCAGGTGCAGGTATTCCGCATCGGATGGATGCCCAAGCGTCTTCAGGACATCCTCTTTGGTGGAGCGGTTCACCTTGATTTTTGCAAAACGCTCATCAGACCTGACGTTGCCATACCAGGTCACGATGCCATTGGCATCCAGTTCCGCCATATAGGCATATTGGTCCAGGTCATTGGTTGCCCATTCCAGGATACTGCCGCCTTTGCCGTCAGGATAGACAAAACTCGGGTTGCCCCTGGCGATATAGACCTGCTGGGCGGTCATCCCCGGTTCAACCGGGGAAACCGGGGGGAAAACAGCACAGCCTGTCATCAATACAGCCAGGGCAACTGCCGGAATCATTGAACGTAAACGCATAAAGACCTCCCGACAAAGAATCAACAGATAAGATAAGTGTACCAGACGGCGGTCAATCACGCAGAAGCAGTGGATCGATACCGCTTTCCATCGCTTCCACAACACCGTTCCGGTCAAAATAAATCGTCATCACCGCATCCCAGACACCGTTCTGCTGATAACGGTAAGACCATCTCTCACCATCCTTAAAACCCCATCGGTTCCAGCGGGGTACATGTCCGACAGTCCGGATGACATCTGCCTGGGTGGACTTTCCGATACGCAGGGAAGCAAACCGTTCATCTGTCAATACCTGTTCAAAAGAAACCAGCCTGCCGTCCGGGTCGATTTCTGCCATATAGGCAAACTGTCCCATCTCCGTGGCAGACCATTCCAGGCGTCGGAGGGTCCCTTCTGGTATTCAAAATCAGGCTTTCCCCGGATGGCGGTCAGTTCGGTTTCCGGCATACCGGGATACGGTTTCTGGAACATGGTGCAGCCCGGACAGGACAATATCAGGCCGACAAGGGAAATCCATCGGATAAGCCGCATGGTCCGTGTCCTGTCAAGGACGGAGGAAAAGC
>CALGGD010000120.1 GCA_937916185.1 uncultured Oxalobacter sp.
GGATCCAACCCATCGACTGTTTCCATGTATTCCACCAGATTGCCATCCCCTGATGCCATCAGGAACTCGGTGAAGGTCATTGGATCCACCTGCATGAAATCGACCTTGCCCACCGGAAACGATGCAGGTTTTGCCAAGGCGATGCCTAACAGCGACCCTGCACAGGCAACATGGTATTCAGGCGCATCCTCACAGAAATACTTCATCGCATTGATGACATCCGGACAATCCTGGATCTCATCAAAAACAATCAGCGTCCTGGCCGGCTCAATGGGCTGCCCTATCACCAGGGACAGATTCTGCAATATCCGTTTGGGGTTTTTTGAATGCATGAAAAACTGCTTCAGATCCGGTTCTTCATCAAAATTGAAATAAGCCGTATTCTGATAACAGTCCCTGCCGAACGCCTTCAACAGCCAGGTCTTGCCAACCTGACGGATACCTTTCAGAATCAACGGCTTCCTGAATGGCGATTCTTTCCACGCCTGCAACTGCTTCAAGACCAACCGTTCCATATAAACCTCTTACAAACACCAAATATCACAAAATAATACATAAAAATGTGATAATAATCACATTTTTATCAAGAATAATGTGATTCTTGGCTCAAAGCCTGATGTTCCCGGCATACAGGGCTACCTGCAGCATGCCATCAGCCATCCGACTCAACCTTCCGGATAGCCTTGTCAAGGTCCTTGGTCAGCGGCAGTTTCTGGAAGCTGTCTGAAGCAGGCAGGCTCATGCTGAAACCCGTCGTCTGGTCAAAACCGGCAACCGCCCTGTCAAGCCTCACATCCAGCAGATGCCCGCCGAACCTGCGGTCTTTGCTGATAAAGTGGAAATGCCATCCAGGGACATTCAGCCCCTTCATATAATCCGGGCAGTACAGGGCGACAACCGTCCCCTCGATATCCTTATGCACGAAAAAGGTCTGGTCATGCGCCATCACCTTGTCCAACGGCCGGTAAGGTTTCTCCTGTGCATATTCACTGCGGACATGCACCATCCTGAACAGCCCATCGATACGAGCCATATAAAAATGGTTGGCACCATGCTCACGGACCACCTTATCCAACTCAGCCTTCAGACCATTGATGCCAGCCACATCCTTCAGTTCCTGCGTGTAATCCGCCTCGAAGAACGTCACACACGAGAAAGGCACCGTCACCGTATCAGGCGGCTCAGCGATTGTCCCATCTGAGAGTGCCTGATAGACATGCCCATCCAGCATGACCAGTTCACCATTCAGACGGTCGAACGTACCAATGCCCGTATCACCCAACCGCTTCACCTCGGCAATGGAAACAGAACCATCATATTCGCCCAGCATCAATGACTGGAGCAGGGCTGTCTGATAAAGCGTTTCGCGGTCAACTGCAACCGGCTCTGACGCCGCCGCAGGCACTTGCAGCAGGCAGAGAAGCACTGCCATGAGAAACTCCTTAAGCGGAGCCTTCGCATCGGAGCGCATGTCCAACAGACCGTCTTTCCCTGAAAGTCCCCTTGGACTGACTTCCTTTTCTTCCATGACAAATCTCCCTGGATATAGATACCCAGATTATGCCATGAAGCTGACGTAAACCATCCTTCCCGCCTTTCCCAGCCAGCAATCCCGCCAGATTGAAACACATCTGCCACAGGTGTAGGATGGTTGTTTTCTAAAGCGGCTCCCCCACACCATGCCTGACAGCGAACATGCCTCATCAAAAGATTTCGCCCTGATTATGCTGGCGACCTTCTTTTTCATGGGCTCCTATGTGATGGTCACCCCATTGCTGACAGGCTTCGCTGAAAGCATTGGCTCCACCCATGTCATGATCGGTCTGATCGGTGGCGTCGCGAACATCGTTGCACTCTTCTTCCGCCCCCTTGTCGGTGCCATCATCGGCAGGCACCGCAAGGTCAGGCTCTGCCTGATTGCCGGCATCCTGCAACTGGTTGGCGCCATTGGATATTATTTCCTGTCAGACCCTTTCTTGATCCTCATCTGCCGCATCCTTGCCGGAGCAGGCTATGCGATGAGCTCGCTCTGCCTCTCAACCTGGGTGGCTGAGATGATGCCGCCCCACCGCATCGGTTATGGCGTTGCCATGTATGGCACGATGAATGCCCTCGCAATGGGGCTTGCCCCGGCATTCGGGGTGCTCATCTACCAGCATCTCGGCTACAGGATGTCATTTGCCCTTGACATCTTCTTTGTCGTCGTCATGACCCTGCTGCCCTGCTTCATCAAACACAGCGGCAACCCGCCTGTGGTCAAGCACACACCGGAAGAAATCCGGAAAGCCCGGTTCCAGTTCTTCCTGCCCGCTGTCCTGCCGGTTGCCCTGATCAGCCTGATGTTCACCCTGCCCTACTACACGATGCAGACCTTCATCGTCCGTTATACTGAAGTCCGGCATATCCCCGTCATGGTCAGCCTGTTCTTCCCCTGCTATGCCATCGTGCTCTTCCTGCTGCGGCTCAGCGCGAAAAGCCTGTTTGACCGTGTCGCATTCATCTGGTTCATGCTGGCATCCTCCCTCTCGGCAGGCATCGGTTACCTTGCCCTCATCTTCATGCAGGGCAATACCCTGATGTTCCTCGGCGCCGCCTGCATGGCGGGAGGCTTCGGGTTCGCTTTCTCTGTCTGCCAGTCACACGCCATCATCATTTCTGGCGCAGACCAGAAAGGCCTGGCAAACAGCACCTTCTATATCGGCGTGGACATCGGCATGTCCTGCGGCCCCATCCTTGGTGCGATGCTCTGGGAATACCTGCCGATTGAATGGTTCTTCTGGATCCTGTTCTGTTTTGCACCGGCTACACCGATTGCATGGTTCCTGACCAAGCCTTTCCGGCGGGAAGCCAAGCACGCGTAATACGCCTGAATCCAGATTTCAAAACAGGCATGGCTTAAAACGGCAGTGATGGTCTGAAAGCCTTTTGCCACGGGCTGCCTGCAAGCCCCCAAAAAGGGGCACAGACAGGCTATAATCAGTGAAAAGAAAACAGAAATCTATCAACCCCTGAACGGAGGATACCATGCCAGAAAACCGCTACATTCTTACCGCAACAGACATGTCAGACTGGGCGAAGCACGCAGAAAACAAGGGCGCCGCGCTCACGAAACTCGTGGGGAATGCAGAAATGCTCCTTGTCAACGTCTTGGAACAGGTGGAAGGCATCTTTATGATGACCTCGGCAGACGAGTTCCTCGCCCAGCAGTCCTACCAGAAGGAAGCAGAAAAAATCCTGAAAGAAACCGCCAGCCGGCTGTCTGAAAAAGAAGGCATCACCGTCACGCCAATCGTCTGTACCGGCAGTGTTTCCGATGAAATCAAGGCACTGGTTGAAGAGAAAAAGGCGTCCCTGCTGGTCATCGGTGCCCATGGGCAGGGATACCATTTCATGCCGATCATCGGGAATATCCCGGCAAAACTGATCCAAGGCGGCAAATGTCCGACGCTCATCATCCGGCAGGAAGAAATGCGCCCTTATAAGAAGGTCTTGATACCGGTTGATTTTTCTGAAATTTCCCTCAACCAGGTCTTGCAGTCCATGCCTTTCATCCCTGAAGATGCAGAAATCATCCTGATGAGTGTCTGTGGATCATCAGGTTCCGACAGTAAGTTCTATGCCAGCGTAAAACCGGAAATCCTTGAAGCATACCGCAATAAGGTCAAAGGCGAAGCCAATGAGAAAATCAATGCGCTGATTAAGCGGATTGACTCCCCGAGGAAATTCCAGACCCACGTTGAATTAGGCATTCCTCATAAGCTGATTTTGGATTACGTCAAGAATAACGGGGTTGACCTTCTGGTACTGGGCAAACACCCGCGCATCAGGCTTGAAGACTACCTGGTCGGCAGCACAGTCCATTACGCAATCAACAGTGCAGAGTGTGATGTCATGATTACAACACCGGCATAACCGGATATCCGCACCACGAAGGGATACGGTCTTCTGCCGTATCCCTTTCTTTTTTTAAGCTCTCCGCTTCCATTGGCATAGGAGTCGGTCAAGCTTTTCAAACGGGAAAAAATACATGGGGGAAGAGACGCTTACAAATTGCTTAGGTAGTGTCTACATGAGTTAAGGAAGGTCTGTCCTGTGCACAACCTGAACAGGGACAGTATGGCACAGGGAATCTGTGTCAATGAATGATGTTTGCAAAAAATCCAGGAAATCGTGTTGACACAAACCTGGAAATCAAGAATTTTTATGATTGTCCTGTCGGATTCATATCCAATGGGTGAATGGTGACTTTTACTGAAATTGGTTGACCGTCCAAGGGGATTTGAACTGAAATGGTTTACATTCCAATCCGGCATCCACTTGAACTGGCTGACCGTCTGCCTGCCTCTCCTATAGTGGGCTGACTGTTTTCCACCATCTTCATCACAAAAAGTATCACAAAACGCTGACAATTGTGTTAAATTTGAGAAAGCCTATCTGATACATACGACCACAACAGGGACAAATATGAATTTTTATACGGTAAGAAAGGCTACTCAGGGTCTTGCTAATTATATTATCAAGGTTGGCAAGCAGAACCGGGGCGTGGCAATTGCGTTTGACAGCCGTCACTTCTCCCCTGAATTTGCTGATGAATCTGCAAGATGTCTTGCCGCAAACGGTATTAAGGCTTACATTTTTGAGAGCCTTCGTCCTACACCTGAGATCTCTTTCGCCATTCGCCAGCTCGGAGCACAGGCAGGTGTGAACATCACAGCGAGCCA
>CALGGD010000121.1 GCA_937916185.1 uncultured Oxalobacter sp.
GGGGGTTGCCAGCATGACCGCATGGGAAATGCCGTTATAGGTCAGGGCGACCGGCACTTCTTCTGCAACTGTATCGGTTCCAGTTGACTGCCGGCCTTTTTTCTGACACTGGACGGTGAGTGCCGAGGCAACCGGATATCTTTCCATCACATTTCCAATCCTGGTATCTGTTTACCTGTCAGGGCAGTGCGACAACGACAGCGGATTCATCAACCGTCGCATAGACTGTGTCACCGATGTCAAAGCGTTTGCCAGAAACCGCAAAACCGACAACCTGCATGCCGGGTTGCAGTTCCAGGGTGACTTCATCCCCGCTGTCACCCCGGGAAACACGGGTCACAATCCCTTGCAGGTGGTTTGCCAGCGCCATGCTGCCGGTAGGTGCCTCATCAGAAACCTTGACCGCCATCGCCTTGAACATGGCGATGACAGAAAGCCCTGCTTCCAATCCCAGCAGTTCGGCACTGGTCCGTGTGATGCGGGAAACAATGCCCGGGATGTCATCGACCACAGCGAGGCAGACACGGACAATCTGCCCGTTCATTTTCAGCCCCGTGACATGGCAGGGCAGGTAGTTGCGCATGCTGGTCCGGATGCTGAGGACAGGAACCCTGTGCGGGGCATTGCCCCTGCCATCGTTATGGAAGCGCAGGAGGATGTCATTGCGGTTTTCCTGCAGGACATCTGCCATTTCCAGCAAGCGTGAACCTTCTTCCGTCAGTTTGGCCCCACCGCCACCGACACCGCCGACGACTTTTTCAACCAGTGTGACGCCAGTCAGGTTGGTCAGGGTATCAATCGCCTGCCAGGCGGCCTTGTAGCTGATGCCGTTTTCACGGGCAGCCTGTGAGATGGAACCGGTCTCGCCGATTTTGCGCAGGACTTCGATGCGCTTGTCGGAGAGGGTGTTGCTGAAGGCATTGGCTAAAGAAGCTGAGTCACCCATGATGGATCCTTGACCTATCTATATATAGAACAAAGGCATTTTAAACCATTCCCCTGTGTCAGACTATGGTGCTATAATCGCTATTACCTTAATGAATAGCGAAAGGAATTACCATGTTGAAAACCATCAAATTACCGAAAATCCTCGTTGGCCTGATGCTGATGGCTGCCGCTGCCATTGCCTCGGCTGAAAACGTCAGTGTCGCTGTTGCCGCCAATTTCAAGGAACCGCTGGAGGAAATCTCGGCACAGTTCCAGCGTTCAACCGGTCATACGGTCTCTATTTCTGCGGAAGCCAGTGGCAAGATTGTCGCCCAGATCCAGAATGGTGCTTCTTATGACATCTTCCTGTCTGCTGACCAGGCGAAACCCATCAAGCTGGAACAGGAAGGCGGAGTTGTCCCGGGTTCCCGCTTCACATATGCTGTCGGGAAACTGGCACTGTGGTCTGCCACCCCCGGTTATGTTGACCGGAATGGCAAGGTCCTGAAGACAGGGTCTTACAGCCATATCGCCATTGCGGATCCGAAACTTGCGCCTTATGGGTTGGCGGCAACCCAGACCCTGCAGAAAATGGGGCTGACGGATGCGGTCAATGACAAACTGGTTGTCGGCAAGAACATCGGCACCACCTTCGGCTATATCCAGACAGGCAATGCGGAACTGGGTTTTGTTGCGATGTCACAGATTTACAAAAACGGTAAATTGACACATGGCGGTTCTTATTGGCTGGTGCCCCAGTCCTATTACAAACCGATCCGTCAGGATGCTGTCCTGCTGCCAGGTGGCAAGAACAATCCCGCCGCTGTCGCACTGATGAAATACCTGAAATCACCTGCTGCACGCAAGGTGATGAAGAGCTACGGGTATGCCAACTGATGAACGGGAAAGCACTGGACCATGCCAGGGGTTGATTGGTCGGCTGTCATCCTGACGCTCAAGCTGGCAACCCTGACAACCCTGATCCTGCTGGTGGTCTCAACGCCGCTGGCATGGCATCTGGCGCATAC
>CALGGD010000122.1 GCA_937916185.1 uncultured Oxalobacter sp.
ACCATGCCGTCTCTGCCAAAATCAACGGCATGAACGTCCCCCTGCGCACCCAGCTGCAGAATGGTGACATTGTGGAAATCGTCACCGAACCCGATGCCCGCCCGCATCCACGATGGCTTGAGTTTGTCCGGACAGGGAAAGCCCGGTCCCGTATCCGAAGCTACCTGCGTTCCGTTGACATTGCCGATGCGACACAGATCGGCAAACACCTGTTTGAACAGTCCTGCCAGAAAATCCGTGTCAAGATTGATGGCATTCCGAAAAACATCCTTAACAGGTTCCTGCGCGAAACAGGTGCCAAAAAACTGGAAGACATCTATGCCGACATCGGCACAGGCAAACGCATCGCCATCCTCGTTGCCCGCCGGATTGCCACCCTCATCGCTGAAACCAATGAGAAACCGGCTGGCGAAGACAACCAGAAAGATACCCCGCCACAGAAAAACGAACCGGTTGTCATCTTCGGCAGTGAAGGGCTCAATGTCACCATGGCAACCTGCTGCAAACCCATCCCAGGCGACAGCATTGTCGGTGAACTCAACGCCACCAAAGGGCTGGTCATCCACTGTGAGGACTGTCAGACCGCAAAACGCCAGTCTGCCAAAGAACCGGAAAAATGGATCAATGTGGACTGGGGCAGTGACCTTGCCGGCAAACGGTTTGAATGCCAGTTCAATGTCCAGGTCGTTGAAGAACAGGGTGTCCTCGCCCGCGTCACCGGTGAAATCAGCAATGCCGAAGTCAACATCACCGCCGTCCAGATTGAGATGCAGGGGCCATTCACCCTGTTCAAGTTCACCATCCAAGTCGAAGACCGCAACCATCTGGCAAGCCTGATGCGCCGTGTCCGCCATGTACATGGTGTCAAACGGGTCGGCAGGGATCATCTGACGACCTGATTGACTGCCTTATAGCAAATCCCGGAAGAAGGTCTATCAGACAAGCCCCCCTGACGGATTCCGGCCATCAGGAGGCTGGATTGGCATGGGCGCCTTTCAATTCATTCAGTATCGCCCTGCCAACATAATCATTCAGGGAAAGCCCATTGCGATAGGCAGTCATCGCTGCCTGACGGTGGACATCAGGTGGAATACGGACATTGAAAGAACCTTTATAAGCCTTGTTGGGACTGCGTCCAAGCTGTTCGCAGGTCTCCAGATAGTCATCGACGGCTACCTCAAATTCCTTCTGGATACTTTTAATATCGGAAGCCTCATAAGTGACAAGATCGTTGATGAACAGGATTTTCCCACGGCAGACATTCCGTTCAAGGTCAATTTCAACCGAGCCTTCATAACCTTTGTATTTCACCGTAACCATCATATGCTCCCGTTAAATCAAACCGGATCCTGTCAGTTTTTCGCAGATATCCCTGGCACATCCCTTATCAATTTCAGACCCAGGATGCGGTTGATGGCAAATAATCAATAAATCCTCTTCTTCATGGTAAAACTTCCTACGGGAACCACTGCCTTTAAGCATCCTGAAACCCGATGAACTCAACAAAGGTATGATAACCAACGCTCAAGACATGATTTCGGGCAAGATAGCTGGTGTCAACGTAACAAGCGATGGTGGTACTCCGGGCGGTGGTTCTACCATACGCATACGTGGTGGTTCTTCGCTCAACGCATCTAACGATCCACTTATCGTTATCGACGGACTTGCAATGGACCAGAGCGGTGTGAAAGGCTTGGCCAACCCACTTTCTATGGTCAACCCTGCCGACATTGAGAGCATCACCGTGCTGAAAGACGCTGCAGCCAACGCCATCTATGGTGCACGCGGTGCCAACGGTGTCATCCTGATTACCACCAAGAAGGGTAGTACGCAGGATGCAGTGGTTACCGTAGAGGGCAAGTGGGGCTCGAGCAGCCGCGCCGTGCCCACCTACAGCCACCTGGGCACACAGGCTTACGTGGAGACGGCCT
>CALGGD010000123.1 GCA_937916185.1 uncultured Oxalobacter sp.
AAGTGAAATAATTAATAATATTCAAGCTCCAAAAAAATATATTTTAGTAAAAATACCTGCCGACAGTCGGTGATGTCCAGCAGCTGGATATCGAAAAGATCATCAGCTACCATCCTGACCTGATTGTCCTGTGGCCGAGTGGCAGTGCATCCCGTCAGGTTGATGAATTGATGAAGACCGGCATCCCTGTTTACCGGACCCATCCCAGGAAACTGGCGGACATTCCAGTTGATATGGAGAAACTGGGACAGCTGACCGGGCATCCGGTGGATGGCGTGGAGAGTGCCCGACAATGGCGTGACAGCTTGGAAAAACTCCGCCATCAATATCGTGCCAGCCAGAAAATCAAGGTTTTCTATCAGGTTTATGACCGTCCGCTCTACACCATCGGTGGAACTCAGATCATTGATGAGGCGATTGCGCTCTGTGGGGGACAGAACATTTTCAATGACATCCAGGCATTGGCACCCATCCTCAGTGTTGAGACGGTATTGGCACGGAATCCCGATGCCATCATCAGCACAGGGGGCATGAGCGGTGAGAATGGACTAGGTCTTTGGCGGCGTTTCCCGATGCTGAATGCTACCCGGACACAGAGCCTTTATTTCCTGGAGTCAGACCTGATCAGCCGGCCAGGGCCCCGCATGGCCCAGGGCATCAAACTGCTGTGCGGGAAAATCGAAGATGCCCGCAGGAAGCAGTCCCCGGAATAGCTGACGGATAGTTGTAAGATTTCTGAAAGATATCTTTAAGATATTCCTATTGGCATGTCGGGTCTGTTCAGTTTTCAGGCATCCTGGTAATCACAATCCGATAGGATTCACCGGTATGCTTCAAAGGATAGACAGCTTCTTTGTAGGAACCGTTCTGGAAGACAATCATGGCGGTCACAATGGCTGTTGAGCCTTTATCGGCTTCATTGCGTTTGATGAATTCCGGCTGCCCATCTTTAACCTTGCCATTTGTAAAACGGGTCAGGACATCTTTGATGGTGACGTCTTGGAAAACACCCCTGCCATCCAGTTCTTTTTTGTCCTGCTGCAGCACGTCGCGGATTTTCTGCTGATAGGCGGCTGGATTGCTGATGTTTTCCGGTACATAGACCAGTTTGGCAGCGTTTCCGATGTCATCTGCAACCAAGGCCTTGATGTGCTGCTTGACAACCGTTTCCGGTTTGACCACTTCTTTTTTAGAGCAGCCTGCCAGACAGAGGAAGCATGCCATGAGCAATAAAAAGCTGGTATAGGATCGTTTCATCATCAGGACTCCTGGATGGTATAGGGGAAAATGCCATGCTGCCAGCATAACAAAAAAGGCAGCAGGTTGTCCTTGCTGCCTTGCTGGTCCAGTTGGCGTGGATCAGATTTCGATATTGTCAATCAGACGGGTATCCCCGATTTTCGCTGCTGCCAGGATGACCAAAGGTTCTTTCTTGGCGACTTCATTTGCAGTCGGTTTCTGCAGGTTGTACTGACGGCAGATAGAAACATAGTCAGGTACCCAGCCACGTGCTTTCAGTGCATCCATTGCCTGTTTTTCAAGGGCATCGATATCCTGGTTGCCGGCACGGATCTGATCAACAGCGGTTTTCAGGATCCTGTAAAGATTGGGTGCTTCAGCCAGCTGTTCAGCAGACAGGTAGCCATTACGGGAAGACATGGCAAGACCGTTGTCTCCACGATGGATTTCAGCACCGATGATCTTGATGGGCAAGGCAAACTGTTCGACCATCCGGCGGATGATCATCAGCTGCTGGTAGTCTTTCTTGCCAAAAACGGCATTGACAGGCCTGACAGCGCAGAACAGTTTCATCACAACAGTGGCGACGCCATTGAAGAAGCCGGGACGGAAATAGCCTTCCAGGATGCCTGCCAGACTGTCTGGTGGTATAACCCTGTATTCCTGTGGAACGGGGTACATGTCTTTCTCGCTTGGCGCGAACATGATGTCTACACCGGCTTTTTCCAGTTTTTCGGCATCGGCCTGGAAAGTACGGGGATAGGTGTCGAAATCTTCATTTGGCCCGAACTGCAGGCGGTTGACAAAGACAGAGGCGGCAACTGGCCCTCCTTGCTGTTTGGCAAGACGCATCAGGGAAATGTGACCGTCATGGAGATTGCCCATGGTTGGCACCAGGGTGATGTTTTTCAGGTCACGTACAGCAGCGTGGAGCGCTTCGATGGTATGGACGACTTTCATGGTTTATCCAGTCAATCAGGAAATAAGGTTGGAAAATAAAACGCTATTCTGTTCCCAAAGCAGGGGCGGGTCAACCTGTGACGGAACAGGGAAGCGGGATTCAACCGGAAAGGTTCCTTCAATGGAACGGATGGCAGGAAGAAGCGGTGCGTCAGGCAGAAAGCCGGACGAAGATAGGGGTATCCCGGCCGTCTTGGGTGATCTGTATCAGGGATTCCTTGGCGAGTTCCAGCAACGCCAGGAAGTGCACAATCACGACAGCAACGCCTTCGGAAACATTGAACAGGCTTGAAAATTCAGTGAAACGCCCGTGCTGGAGCTGGCGCAGGATCAGTGTCATGTGTTCACGGACAGAAAGTTCCTGTTTGGTGATGGTATGGCGGGCAGTGAGTTTCGCCCGTTCAATCATATTCAGCAGGGCCATCTGCAGGGATTCTGCTGTCACAGTAGGCAGGATTTTCTCATCGGAGAAAATCATGGTGGCAGAGGATCTGAAGAAGTCCCGTCCAATCCGGGGCATTTCATCCAGCTGCATGGCTGCGCGTTTCATCTGTTCGTATTGCAGCAGTTTCCGGACCAGTTCTGCCCGGGGGTCTTCCGGTTCGCCATCAGTTTCAAGCTTGGGCCGTGGAAGGAGCATCCGGGATTTGATTTCCACCAGCATGGCGGCCATCAGCAGGTATTCAGCAGCCAGTTCCAGCTTCTGGCTGCGGATACGTTCGATATACTGCAGGTACTGTGCCGTCAGGGCGGCCATCGGGATGTCAAGGATATTGAAGTTCTGCCGTCTGATCAGGTACAGCAGCAGGTCCAAGGGACCTTCAAAGGCCTCCAGGAAAATTTCCAGTGCTTCAGGCGGGATGAACAGGTCCTCAGGAAGCGATGCCATCGGTTGGCCATAAAGGCGGGCAACCGCTTGGTTGGACTCATCGTTGGGAAACAGGTCTTGTTCTGCCATACCAGGAGTTCCAAAACGACAGGTCAGCTGTTTTCTTTTCTTGTTTCCACAGCATTGCCTGTATCCGTGGAATGGCGTTTTTCCAGGGAAAAGGGCAGTTCATCACGGGCAAGCAGCCGGAGCGGCTGTTTTTCCATGGTTTTTACGGCAGCCCTTTCCTTGCCTTCAGAAGCAAGTCTTTTCAGCAGGGAATCGATGTCAGAAACATATTTATGGTCAAGCTGGAACTGGATCATGGCGGGAGCTGTCAGTATTCAAGGTTCTTACGCATCATGATGGGAGGCGGCTCCAACGGGTTGCGTAAGGTGAATTCGATTTCAGGTGCATGTTCGAAACCGTAGGCCTCATAAAAACGGGTCTGCGGTTCAAGCCAGGGGGGCAGGAAAAGCCGCATTTCAGCAATATCCGACAGCC
The DNA here is from genome assembly GCA_937916185.1 of uncultured Oxalobacter sp. Classification (GTDB taxonomy): domain Bacteria; phylum Pseudomonadota; class Gammaproteobacteria; order Burkholderiales; family Burkholderiaceae_D; genus Oxalobacter. Next base: position 3,572 of record CALGGD010000123.1, read on the forward strand.
TTGCACGGTTGATGCAGGCTTCTATCAGATATTGGGAAAGGTTCTGTCCGGCATATTCAGGCAGGACGCCAAGACGGCGGATTTTCCAGATTCCATCGTCTTCATCGGTCGGCGCCCAACGGATGGAACCAGCGGGTTTATCATCGACCCACAGGATGAACGCACCGCCTTCATGCAGGTCTGTGAGCACCCGGTCTGCTGTATCAAAATGACCATGGGAAGTTGGCGGGCACCGGTCTTCCCAAGCCTTGCGTGTCAAGTCCGCAATAAGCGGGGCATCCTCCTCAGAGGCTTCACTGACCGTTACATCCATAAAATGTCATGACTCCTTGTTGAAATCAACTTAAACGCATCCCTGGTTTTGCACCGGACATGGGTTCCAGCAGATAGATGCCGTCATCGCCATCTGCTGATGCCGCCATGACCATCCCTTCAGAAACACCGAATTTCATCTTCCGGGGTGCCAGGTTGGCAACGACAACCGTCAGTTTACCGACCAGGTCTTCTGGCTTGTAAACACTGCGGATGCCGGAAAAGATGTTGCGGATACGCCCTTCGCCCAGATCGACTGACAGACGGAGCAGTTTCTTAGCCCCTTCCACATAACCACAGTCAACAATCTTGCCGACACGCATGTCTACCTTGGCAAAGTCATCAATGGTGATTTCTGCTGCCAGTGGTTCAAACCCCTCAGCAACCGGCAGCGGTTCGATATTGGATGCAGGCGTCGTGGAAGTGGGGACAGATGCTTTTGGCGCAT
>CALGGD010000124.1 GCA_937916185.1 uncultured Oxalobacter sp.
GGGGAGGATGAAGCCTGCTGCAACGAGGAGGGTGGCCAGTTTTTTCATGATAGTCGTCTGTAATAAGCTTGGGAGAAAAATAAATATCATAAGATGATAATCGGGTGACAGCAGTCACTGCAAGCTTTATTGATGGTGATGGGGCGGCCAGAAGAAGCCCCCTGCCACATATCAGGAGGATATGCGGAGGAGGGGTATGGAAAGGGGAAACGGATTCAATAAAGGCCTGCCTGCCTGCCGCGTTCCTGCGCCAGGGCGAGAAGGGTGTCCACGGTCGGTGTTGCAATGCCTGTCATCTGCCCTAATTCATGGACAACGGTGACCAGTGCATCGATTTCCATGGAGCGGTTCCGTTCCAGATCCTGCAGCATCGACATCTTATGGTCGACGGCTTTCCCGGCAACTGTCAGCCTGCGTTCAATCATGTTCTCAGGGATGAAGACGTTCAGGGCTTCTGTCACCGCCTTGGTCTCGTACATGGCGCGCCGGCAGACTTCTCCCAAAGCGCCTGAAGTAATGGTATCCAAAGGGGCATGGGTCAGTGCACTGATTGGATTGAAGCAGACATTGCCCCATAGCTTGAGCCAGACATTCCAGCGGATGGCGTTCCTGATCGGGGCGTCAAACCCTGCATCCATCAGGATTTTCTGGAGGGTCTTGACCCGTTCAGATTCTGTCCCATCCGGTTCGCCGATGATGAACCGGTTGAATTTCTCATGCCGGATGACACCGGGGGCAACCACTTCACAGGCAGGGTCGACGACGCAGCCGATTGCACGTTCAGGACCGATCAGGTTCCATTGCCTTGCCCCGGCGTCAACCGATTCCAGATGGCTTCCCTCGAATTTTCCGCCTTCTTTGTAGAAATACCACCAGGGAATGCCGTTCATGGCTGTGACCATCGCGGTGTCCGGTCCCAGGAGCGGGGCGAACTGGTTGACCGATTCCAGTGACTGGTGGGCTTTCAGGGTGCAGATGACATAGTCCTGGGGACCGAAATCGGCAGGATTGTCACTGGCAGGCAGGCGGACGTTTTTCACTTGCCCGTTGATGTGCAGGGTCAGCCCATTCTGCTTGATGGCTTCAAGATGGGCGCCTCGTGCGATGACGCAGACATCATAGCCGGCAGAAGCAATCTCAACCGCCATGTAGCCACCGATGGCACCCGCACCGAAAATACAGATTTTCATAATGGAATCCTCCTGATG
>CALGGD010000125.1 GCA_937916185.1 uncultured Oxalobacter sp.
TCCTGACTGCCTTCCTGGCCGGGATCGATGGTGTTTGTCTCATTGCTCAATGAAATCCTGAAAGACAGGCTGCCAGAGGATGTCACCGGATACATGCTGGGCAAGCAGTTCCGTATTGCAGTGACCGATGCCAACATCCATTTCAATTTTGCCTGGACAAAAGGCGGTTTTGTCCCTGCCTGGGATGATGTGGCGCCTGACCTGACCATCTCTGCCAGTGCACAGGATTTCTACCGGTTGGCAAGGCGTGAAGAAGACCCTGATACCCTGTTCTTCAGCCGCCGCCTGGTGATGGAAGGGGATACTGAGCTGGGGCTGATGATTAAGAACACCCTGGATGCGATGGAACTCAATGTCTTTGAATTGTTGAAAGCGCTGCCTGCCCAGAAACTCCAGTCGCTTTTCCCCAACCGGCAGAAGAGAGGCCATTAAAGTGCCTGTCCCTTCACCTTTCCCATCAGAGATTAACAACTGCTTTTAAAATTATTCTTATAAATCAATAGATAATCAATTTAAATTAAAGCAGTAGATAAAATAATTGATGCGCTGCCAGTTGTCATGATCCCGTCCGAAAGACCTGTTTGGTGCTTCATGACGAACTCAAGGCAAAAGGCATCTATGTCGGCACCGTAACCATCATGGGGGAAATCAAGCCCGGTACGCATTTTGACCCAGCAGACATCGCTGCAAAATATTGGGAACTCTATACCAAAAAAGATGCTGTTGAATACCTGTTCCGATAGAATAGCCACCTCATGCAATATAAGAGAACCCTTGATGTTTGTTTGAATGACTGACCAGGAAAAAACAACAGGTTATAGAAACCGTAAAACTTCCGTTGCGCCGATGCTCGATTGGACAGACCGTCATTGCCGTTATTTCCACCGTCTAATCAGCCGTCATACCTGGCTGTACACCGAGATGGTGACAACGGGTGCATTGTTACATGGCGATATCGCCCGGCATCTGGATTTCAGCGAAGAAGAACATCCTGTCGCACTGCAGCTGGGGGGCAGCGCCCCACAGGAACTGGGTGTCTGTGCGAAGCTGGGCGAAAAATGGGGGTATGACGAAATCAACCTCAACTGTGGCTGTCCGTCAGAACGTGTGCAGAAGGGGGCTTTCGGTGCCTGCCTGATGAAAGAGTCTTCGTTGGTTGCACAGTGTGTCAAGGCGATGCAGGATGCGGTTTCCATCGATGTTTCAGTCAAGCACCGGATTGGTGTGGATGATATCCATGCCTATGGCTTTGTCCGGGATTTCATGGGGGAACTGGCCGAGGCAGGTTGCCGGATATTCATTGTCCATGCCCGGAACGCCATCCTGAAAGGGCTGTCCCCAAAAGAAAACCGGGATATTCCGCCATTGCACTATGAAACCGTCCATCAGCTGAAAAAGGATTTCCCTGACTGCCAGGTCATCCTGAACGGAGGCATCGAGACAGCTGAGCAGGTTGCCGGGCAGCTTGAACAGGTTGATGGTGTCATGATTGGCAGGGCGGCTTACCATTATCCTTACCGGATGGCATCGTTCGATGCCCGTTTTTACGATGATGATGCCCAGGTCAGGACACCTGCACAGGTAGTCGAGGCGATGGTTCCCTATATCGACCGCCAGCTGTCGCTTTATGGCGCAAAGGGACTGCGCCTTCAGGGAATCACCCGGCATATGCTTGGGTTGATGGCAGGGTTGCCTGGTGCAAGGCGTTTCCGTCAGATCCTGTCGGATGCTTCCAGGCTATCAGCCAATGATCCTGCCATCCTGCTTGAGGCCTTGCAGGCAGTCCGTTTCTGATTCAGGTGCTGATGCCTTGAATCTTGATGCCTGAAGCATCACAATGGACAGAAACATCTGAATCAGGTCTGCCATGAAAGAAAAAATCTCCAAGACAAATGCCGCAAGGATGCTGGACAAGGCGAAAATCGCCTACCGGTTGATTCCATACCAGGTTGATGAGGATGACCTTTCTGCCACCCATGTGGCGGAAAGCCTCGGACAGGACATTGAGCAGGTATTCAAGACATTGGTCCTGCATGGTGACAGGACAGGACATCTTGTCTGTGTCGTGCCGGGCAACCATGAGATTGACCTGAAGAAAGCAGCCAAGGTATCCGGTAACAAACGGTGCGAGATGATTGCCGTCAAGGCGCTTTTCCCGCTGACAGGTTATATAAGGGGCGGGTGCTCGCCACTTGGCATGAAGAAAAAGTTTCCGACGTATATCCATACCACACTGGAAAGTTTTGAGAAAATCTATGTCAGTGCGGGGCTGCGCGGGCTCCAGATTGAAATCGCGCCAAAAGACCTGGTGACGGCATTAAACGCCACCTTGGCGGATCTGACAGCATGACAGTACTGATGCATCAGATGGAATCGGTGTTCTTACAACAGAAAACGGCAGAAAATTTTCCAGCCGCATGAAAATAGGATAATTATTTCATGCCCGCGCATTTATAATGTCAGGATGAAGGGCAGGACTCTCTCTATGCAATGAGTGGCTGTCCATGCCCGTCTGACTTGTTCAAAGCTATTTGATGGGAGATCTGACGACATGGATCGTAAAAGTTGGATTGTTACACTGGCATCTGCCACAGCACTGCTTTCCGCTGTTGGCTACTTTGCGTTCAGGAAATACCGTGCTTGGAAAAGGACGCCGATAGCCGTACTGGATGTCGATGCGGTTGTTACCCGTTCGTTGCCGGGACGTGCTGCTGCACAATACCTGAGGACGGCGAAAAATATCCTCCAGCGTAACATTGATGAAGTCAGGAAGCTGTATTCAGAGCGGGAGAACACACCGGAAGCAATCAAGGCCATCAATCAGGCAGAAGCGTTTGCCCAGCAGCAGACATTGATATACCAGCGCAAGCTGGACGAGGAAATCGAGAAAATCATCACACAGGCTGTCAGGGTGTGGCTGTCATCCCATAGGAATGTCACAGCGGTTGTACCCGCAGACAAGACCTTGGGATACAACGCATCGTCAGACATCACCAAAGAAATCATGGCGGAAATCAGATGGTATAAACCTTCTTTCCCGCCGATGCCCCGTCCAAGGGGCGCATCATAACCGGCTGTCCTGACAAAACCGGATTCCCTGTTTCCTGATGGAGCAGGGAATTTTTTTAGGGCAAAACGCAACACCCCCGTCAAAACACATGGATTCCCCCATAAATCCGCATCCGTCTATTTGAAAAGGGGAATGCTGCTGATAAACTTGCGTCTGTCCTGATGTGGCGACAAGCCCATGACTTGAATATGAAAAACTAGGAGCAACTATCAATGAACATCTGGCACGACCTTTCTGCTGACCGCGTCAAACCCAATGATTTCACTGCTGTCATCGAAATTGCAAAAGGTTCCAAAGTCAAATACGAACTCGATAAAGATACCGGCATGATTGTCATGGACCGCATCCTGCACACATCCACACAGTATCCAGCCAATTATGGTTTCATTCCTAAGACCTATGCTGATGATGGCGATCCGCTGGACGTCCTGCTCATCTGCTCTGAAAACCTGATGCCAAACACACTGGTCCGCTGTTTCCCGATTGGTGTCATCATGATGGAAGATGGTGGAGACAAGGACGAAAAGATTATTGCGCTGCCATTCGGTGATCCTGTCTATAACGGCTACAGGGAACTCAGCGATATCCCAGAACACCTTGTCAAGGAAATGGCGCATTTCTTCTCTGTCTATAAGGCTCTTGAAGGCAAGAAAACCCTGATTGAAGGGGTCAAAGACCGTAAGGCTGCTGAAGAAATCATCACAGCATGCATCGAGAAATACAACAAGGCTTTCCCTGCGAAATAACAGCAGGCGCAGACTGGACTGAAGACAGGAAATCCTTTAAAAGGGTTTCCTGTTGTTTTTTCAGAAAGCAGTGGGAAGCACCGCATTGGGCATTGAGACATGTCAGACCGGGAACATCCTCTTGACAGTCAGACGGCAAAGATCCTGCCATGGATTATTGCCGTGGCATTCTTCATGCAGATGCTTGATGGCACAGCACTCAATACCGCATTGCCCTCCATGGCGGCTGATATGGAAACCACTCCAATCCATATGCAGAGCGTTGTCATCTCCTATGCACTCACACTGGCTTTCATGATTCCGGCATCCGGTTGGATTGCCGAGCATTTCGGTGCGAAACGGGTGTTCATGGCGGCCATGACCCTCTTCACTGTCAGTTCCCTCGCATGTGGCGTATCACAGACACTGCCAATGATTGTCATTTTCCGTATCGTACAGGGAATTGGCGGCGCCTTGATGGTACCGGTCGGCCGCTTGATTGCACTCAAGGCTTATCCACGGGATCAGTTTGTCGATATCCTCAGTTTCATCACCATGCCCAGCCTGATAGGTCCCCTGATTGGTCCGACCCTTGGTGGCTTGATGGTGGAATACCTTTCTTGGCACTGGATATTCTTTATCAACCTGCCGGTTGGTGTGATAGGACTGGTTATGACTGCCCGTTATATGCCTTTACTTGACAAATCAGATAACCAGGTGCCATTTGACTTGTTGGGCTTTCTGATGTTTGGCAGTTTCATGCTCAGTATCACCATCGGTCTTGAAGGTATTGGGGAATTCCATTTTCCGGTCAGCATCACAACGGCGCTGCTTGCCGCTGGAACGGTCAGCATCCTGATTTATTTTCTCTATGCCAGAAAGAAAGCATCACCGATCTTTTCAATCAGCCTTTTTCATGTCCGCAATTTCAGGATCGGCATCCTCGGTAACATCTGTGCAAGGCTTGGCAACGGTGCGATGCCGTTCCTGACCCCTTTGCTGCTGCAGATGGGATTGGGCTATTCCCCTATGCAGGCAGGGATGATGATGATTCCAATGACAGTCGGCGCCATTGCGGCAAAATGGGTTGTGACAAGACTGGTTCACCGGTTCGGGTTCAAGCCCGTGCTGGTCATCAATACCATGCTGCTCGGTGGCATGATTGCGGTTTACAGCCTGATAACGCCCGAGATGGATTATTGGGTCATGCTGGGCATCTTCACCGTCTTTGGATTGGTCAATTCCACCCAGTTCACCGCCATGAACACGGTCACGCTTGTTGACCTTTCGCAGCAGCAGGCAAGCAGTGGCAACAGCATGTTTGCCGCTGTGCAGCAACTTTCCATGGGAATGGGGGTCGCTGTTGCAGCCTCCATCCTGGATTATTTCTTGGAGCCCGCCAGCCATCAGGCAGGTACCGCCATACTCGATGCCCTGTCATCGACCTATATCTGCCTTGGCACCATTGCTTTCATTTCCACCATCCTGTTTGTCCAGCTGGGCAAAAGTTCTGTCAGATAACGGAAAGAACTCAGGCACTTGGCATATAATAAATGCCTTCATCAGGGTGATTGGCTGATTTTCCAATGTTTGTTTTTCTGACCATGCTTGGCATGGGTGTGGTGATTGGTTTTGTCGGCGCTGGCGGGGCAGGCGCAATGATTGCCATCCTCACACTTGTCTTCCAGATACCTGTCCATACTGCAGTGGGAACCTCCCTGGCATCTATGATATTCACCACCATATCCGGTGCGTTCAGCCATTTCCGCGAGGGTAATATCAATCTCAAGGTGGGGCTGACAGTCGGCGCGGCGGGATTCGTCGGCGCATTCATCGGCACAAAAATCGCCACAACATTCCTGTCTGGCAGCAACCTGAAAATCTGTACCGCTTCCATGCTGATTGCATCAGCCGCCCTTGTCTATACCCGCCTGACATGGCCAGACCTGCCTTTTTTCCATCCAAGGGGAGGGCATACAGAAGCGGACTTGTCGGGAGCAAGGTTCTGGCCATTGGCGGTTATCGCTGGTATCGCCAATGGCCTGCTGTCGGGGACGTTCGGCTTTGGTGCTGCGCAGTTCATCCAATTGACCCTGCTCATTTTCTTTGGTCTGCCACTTTTCCAGTCAGTCGGAACCACCATGCTGATTATCCTGCCGATTGCCATATCAGGAGGGCTGGGTTATCTCCTGTCAGGGCTTCTTGACCTTATGCTTTTCATCCAGGTACTGTCAGGATCAATGATCGGAGCTTATATCGGTGCAAAATTCACCCGGTTTGCACCACGATGGCTGTTGAAGGCGGCTATGGTCCTGATGCCTGGCGTTGCAGGGATACTGATGCTTGTACTCAAACGGTGAGACCTGTCTTTGGTGACAGAAAAAACCCGTCAAATGGCAAACCATCCAACGGGTTGAATCAGAACGTCAAGAAGCGGTGTGACTGATGCGCTATTCTTTCTGTGTCTGCTGCTTTTCTTTCAGCAGGTCACGGATTTCAGTCAGCAGCTGGACATCAGCAGGTGGTTCTGCCGGGGCTTCTTCAGCAGGAGCTTCTTTTTTAGCCTTTTTAGCAGGTTTCTTTACTTCTTTAACTGCTTCAGCCTTATCTTTAAGTCTGACAGGTTCACCTTTGTAGTAGCCGCAAGCTGTACAAACAGTGTGAGCTAATACAGGTTGACCGCAATTTGAACAAACGGTAGTTTCAGGCTTTGTTGCCTTCCAGTTTGCTCTTCTTTTTCCTTGAGCACTATGCCCTGTTCTTTTCTTTGGTACTGCCATTTTTTTTATACCTTTCTTTTTTACTATTTATATTTTGGGTTAATTTTTCTGTTTTATTGAAATATTCTTAAAAATATCCATTCTGTCATCGTGAGGTTTATATTCGTCTTCCGACACAAACAATCCCTCACTACAATTTATACCACAAACCTTTTTATTTGGTAACTGTAATATTACAGATTGATACAATAAGTCATAAACATCTATTTCATCAGCCCCGTTCAAGTCAGTCACGAACTGACCTTCCTTGATTTCCATTTCCTGTGAATATTCTTCATAAAGTGAATTTTTTGCATAGGTTTCATCAATATCAAAATCAAGTTTTTGCTCGTATTCCTCAAGACACAAGTCACACTCCAAAGAAAC
>CALGGD010000126.1 GCA_937916185.1 uncultured Oxalobacter sp.
GAGAAACCGTTGATAAATGAGCCATTACGCCGTACCTCTGATAATATTTCGTTTATATGCAGGGTTCCCCCTGTTTTAGATTTCGTCCACATGTTGATGTGAATGGAAATCCGTGTGGATGCATGTGTGTTGGACAATCAATATTATCACGATGAACAATTCTATCTTACCTGCCATCCCGATGGAGCCCCGCGACCCGATCCTGGGCATCACTGAAGCATTCCGTGCAGATGAAAACCCCAAAAAGACCAATCTGGGCGTTGGTGTCTATTATGATGATGATGGCAAGGTACCCCTGCTGAAATGTGTGGTTGAAGCAGAAAAGCTGATGGCCGCTGCCGAAACCCCGCACACCTATCTGCCCATTGACGGTATCCCGCTCTATGACACGGCTGTCCAGAACCTGGTTTTCGGTGCAGACAATCCTGCTGTCAAGGAAAAACGGATTTCCACTGTCCAGGCAATCGGTGGCACCGGTGCGTTGAAGATCGGTGCTGATTTCCTGAAACGCTTCTCCCCTGATTCTGAAGTCTGGGTCAGCAATCCAAGCTGGCAGAACCATTTTGCATTGTTCGACTATGCGGGTTTCAAGGTCAACACTTATCCTTATTACGATGAAGCAACCCATGGGGTCAACTTCAAGGGCATGATGGACACCCTGGGTTCCCTCAAAGCCGGTTCCATTGTCCTGCTGCATGCCTGCTGCCATAATCCGACAGGTGCCGACCTGACAGAAGACCAGTGGACAGAAGTCATTGATGTCATCAATAAGAACCGCCTGATTCCTTTCCTGGATATGGCTTATCAGGGTTTTTCCAACGGTATTGCTGAAGACGGTAAGGTTGTCCGCCGCTTTGCAGAAACCTTCTCCAAGTCTTTCTCACTGTATGGGGAACGTGTCGGGGCATTCAGCCTGGTGGCTTCTGATGCAGATGAATCCGCCCGTGTCCTGTCCCAGCTGAAACGGGTTATCCGGACAAACTATTCCAACCCACCGATTTATGGTGCGAAGATTGTCGGAACCGTCCTGTCTAATCCTGAACTGCGCCAGATGTGGGAGGATGAACTGGCGGAAATGCGTGAACGTATCCATGTCATGCGCCACCAGCTGGTGGACAAGCTGACAGCGAAAAAACCAGGCATGGATTTCAGTTTCATCACCCGCCAGGCAGGGATGTTCTCCTACTCCGGTCTGAATCAGGCACAGGCGGAACGTCTGAAAAATGAATTCTCAATCTATATTGTGGGAACCGGCCGTATCTGTGTCGCTGCCCTGAATTCACACAACATCGACTATATTGTGGATGCCATTGCAAAAGTCCTCTGATACAGCAGGCAGGCTTTTACAGAAGCAATAAAAATCCGGCTGGTGTTTACACATCAGCCGGATTTTTCATTTGGTTTCAGCAGAAGGTCATTCCAGGTTCTGTACCTGTTCCCTGATCTGTTCAATCAGCAGTTTCAGGTCAATGGAAGCATCTGACAGTTCCTTGATGACCGCCTTGGATCCCAAGGTATTGGCTTCCCGGTTCAATTCCTGAAGCATGAAATCCATCCGTTTGCCCAGCATCCCGCCTTTCCTGAAAATCTCCTTGGTTTCATCCAGATGGATTTTCAGGCGTGCCAGTTCCTCAGCGACATCAATCCGCATACCATACAGTGTCACTTCCTGACGGATGCGCTCAGCAGCTTCCTGCTGGGTCATGGTCTGTGGAAGGCTGTCAGCGATGGCGATGCCCAGTGCTTCCTGCATACGGTCAACCGCTTTCTGCCTGAACTGTGCCAGCATCTGCGGAATCAGCGGTTCAATCCTGACGACGATTTCCTGCATCGCGGAAACTTTTTCCAGCAAGGCCTTCGTCAAGGAAGCACCTTCCCTTTCACGTTCTGACGTGAATGCCTGGACTGTCGCCGCCATGGCTTCTTTCACCTGTGCCTGGAGGATTTCCTGATCCGGTGCCGCTTCTTCAATCATCCCCGGCCAGCGGAGGATTTCATTCACCGTCATCGCCTGTGCCTGCGGGTTGCGCTGATGCACTTCCCCTTGCAGTTTCATCACCTCTGCCAGCAAACCATCATTCAACCGCAGGGAAGACGGCGCATGGACGCCCCTGCCAAAAGACAGCCGGCATTCAACCTTGCCCCGTTTGACCTGCTGCATGATGGTTTCACGGAAAACAGGCTCATAGAGACGGAACTCATCGTTCATCCTGAACTGAAGGTCCAGGAAACGCGAATTGACACTTTTCAGTTCAATGGTCAATGTCCCAGCCACCGTCTCAACGGTGGTTGTCGCATAAGCGGTCATGCTGCGTACAGCCATTTTGACTCCTCATCGGATAATACAGGAACAGGAATGCACACCTTCATGATGAAAAACGGCACGCCAGACGTGCCGTTTTCCGTAGCATCCTGACTGTCAGGGATTATTTGCTACGGCTACGGTATTCACCAGTGCGGGTATCGATTTCAATCTTGTCGCCGATTTCAACGAACAGTGGAACCTGCAGGGTATAACCACCTTCCTTGCCACTGGCGATACGGGCAGATTTCATGACCTTGCCGGAAGAGGTGTCGCCTTTGACAGCTGGTTCAGTATAGACAACTTCACGGACGACAGTATTCGGCAGTTCCACAGCAATTGGTTTTTCGTTGTAGAAGGTGATTTCGCAAGGCATTGCGTCTTCCAGGTAATTCAGGACATCACCCATGCAGTCTTCTTCAACTTCATACTGGTTGTATTCAGCGTCCATGAAAACATAGTAAGGATCAGCCTGGTAGGAATAGGTGACTTCCTTCTTGTCGAGGACAACAGTGTCAAACTTTTCATCGGCACGGTAAACCGCTTCCATCGGGGAACCTGTCAGAAGGTTCTTCATCTTCATCTTGCAGACGGAAGAGTTGCGACCAGATTTGGAATATTCGGATTTCAGGACCACCATGGGTTCATTGTTGACCATAACAACGTTACCGACCCGTACTTCTTGTGCTGTTTTCATAAAAATAGATATCAGTAATTGAAAAATAAAATGTCAGTAGGAATCCCGGCAGCCCTCGAAAACACCATACAGAATGCCACCGATAAGGAAAATCATAGTATTTTAACGCAAAGAATCCACAAATCGAACCAAACCCGTTGCTAAATCAGGCTGTTCTGTCAGTTTTTTACGCCAGATACCCGCATATTGTTTCAATTCTGGCAGGATTGCGCTGAATCCTGCCCAGGATTCCGTGAAACCGCCCTGCCCTTCACAACTGTTCCATTGTTTCCAGAAACGCCGGAAAGCCTGCTGCCCTCCCTCTGTCAGCCCCTGCTGGTACAACGCCATGAAAGCATCCAGCTTATCAAGATGGGCATTTTCTTCCTGCGGATAGATATGCCAGACAAAAGGCCTGCCCGCCCATTGCGCCCTGACGAACGAATCTTCCCCCCTGACAAAGTTCAGGTCAGATACCCATAACAGCCGGTCATACCGGCTCTGCTCAATGACTGGGAGTATCTGGACAGTCAATGCTCCATCCTTGAAACAGGTTCCAGCCTTGGGCTGCTGATGGATAAACTGTTCGACGCCCTGGGAAGCGGTTCCTTCTGGAATCAGGCATAGAACCGGCTGTTCTGACCGTGACAATGTCTCTAACAGCTGCTGGACAGGTGCCAATGGATAACAGAACAGGGAAACAATGAACTGTTCTTCCCGGCATACTACCCCCAAGGATGACAGAAACGCCATCGCGTTTTTCCGGTCAGATTGGAAACCAACAGCCGACTCAACCAGACCTGCCTCACGGATAAGCCCGCCGGTCTTTCCTGTGAAGCCAGGGAAATAGAAATATTTGGTCAGTGGCAACCGGGGATGCGGTGACTTCATCAGATGGGTCGAATCCACCCAGGATTCCGCACTGAGGTACTCCAGGTTGATCCAGACCGGCTTGACCGCTTTAGCTGCCATCTGGTCAAGGTAGCTGTCTGGCAGGCGGGTGCCGAACCCTTCAATGACAACATCAGGAACCTGGTCGATGTCGGCAGGCACCATGTCTGGTTTCCAGACACAGATGTCCACCTGATTGACCGTCTGCCTTTCAAGTCCGGCATCAATGGCAGGACAGATTTTCTGAATGACGGGTAAACGGTCAATCCACAACCTGACATGGCAATGCCGTTCTGAAGCCAGCTGCCTGGCAAGACGCCAGCAGACACCGGCATCGCCGTAGTTGTCGATGACCTCACAGAACAGGTCAATGTCCAAAGGCATCTCCCTGTCTTTGGAATCCTGCAAGCCTTCCATCAGGCGGTAAAGGATTTATATTGACTGCAGCAACGGCAGCATCTGGGCGAATATACGGGGAGAACCGGCAATGATATTGCCTGATTTCAGGTAATCCCCTTCCCCATCAAAGTCAGACACGATGCCGCCCGATTCAGCAACCAGCAATGCACCTGCTGCAATGTCCCAGATCTTGAGATCCTTTTCATAGTAACCGTCATAATGGCCACAGGCGACATTGGCAAGGTCCAGTGCGGCAGAACCCGGACGGCGGACAGCCTGCGCGTTCATCGTCATCACCTCAAACATCTTCAGGAATGCCTTCAGGGCCTCTGGGTCTTTCTTGCGTCCTGCAAAGCCGGTTCCAATCAAGGCCTTGGACAGGCGGTCTGTCTTGCTGACACGGATACGCCGGTTGTTCAGGTATGCACCACCACCTTTTGAAGCGGTATAAAGATTGTTGGCGGCAGGATCATAGACAAGCCCATGGGTCACAACCCCATTCTGCTGCAGGGCGATGGAAATGCAATAGCATGGGAAACCATGGATGAAATTGGTCGTGCCATCTAATGGATCAATGATCCAGACATTCTCACTGCTGTCATTCAGGCCATTGGATGCGCCCGATTCCTCAGCCAGGATGGCATGGTCAGGATACGTCGTCAAAAGAACATCTATGATGGCGGCTTCCGCCTCACGGTCAACTTCTGTCACAAAATCATTCTGGTCTTTCTGTTCAACCTTGACCTGTTCCAGATCAAAGGAAGCCCGGTTAATGATGGAAGCCGCACGGCGGGCGGCTTTCACCGCAGTAGTAAGCATTGGATGCTGCATAGTGTTCTTGGATCTTGAAAAAAGCATTCACACCAGAATATCCGGAACGGCCTCCTGATGTCATAATGATTGGTAAAAACTCCTGTAAAGGAACAGTCTCCGGCTTCTGCTTGGAAAGCCCCTGTTCCCCCTTAATCCTTTATTTTAAATGAACACGCAGAAAACTGACATATCCATTTTCCAGACTTTACGCTTTATACTGGTTGAGACCAGCCATCCCGGCAATGTGGGTGCCGCAGCACGGGCACTCAAGACGATGGGGTTCAGCAGGCTGGTTCTTGTCCGGCCACGGTTCAGTGACGTCCTGGCACACCCTGATGCCCAGGCATTCGCCAGCGGAGCCCTTGATGTCTTGGAGAACACCCAGATTGTGGATTCCATCGATGAGGCATTGAATGGCTGCACAAAGGCAGCTGCCGTCACCGCCCGGCTGCGTGAATTCTCACCACAGGTCCTGACACCCCGGCAGTTCGCTTCAGGCTGGCGGCAAAGCCATGCCCCGCAGCAGGCGCTTGTATTCGGCAGTGAACGGTATGGCTTGCCCAATGAAATTGTTGAACAATGTGATGCGCTGATCAACATACCTGCCAACCCTGAACATGCTTCCCTGAACCTGGCCCAAGCAGTCCAGGTCCTGGCTTATGAATGCCGGATGGCAGTACTGGAAAAAGTTTCCCTGGCCAAAGCGGAAAATCCAATCGGTTTCCATGGGAAACCGGCAACTGTCGACCAGGTCAACGGGATGTTCGGACACATGGAAAGGGCATTGGTGGTCTCAGGTTTCCTGGATCCGGAAAATCCCAAGAAACTGATACCACGGCTCAGGCGGCTGTTCTCCCGATGCCATCTGGAGACCGAAGAAATCAATATCCTCCGGGGAATCGCCAACCAGATGGAGTCACTGGCAGGACAGGCGGCAGCCTCAAGGAAAAAACCGTTGTCCTGACTGGTCAGCCCCAAGGACGGATCAGACCAACCACCAACCCTTCGATATGGAAGTTTTCCAGTCTGCCATCCACCTTGATGGGTTCAAAGTCCGGGATTTCCGGCAGCAGCCCCCCTTTCCGGCTGAAACGCTTGACCGTCACTTCATCACCGATACGGGCAACAATGATCTGGTTGTTCCTGACCTGTGAGGTTTTCTTCACCGCAATGTAGTCACCTTCGTAGATGCCGACATCTTTCATTGAAGTGCCACGGACCCTGAGCAGGTAATCCGGTTTTTCCGGAAACATCGCAGGATCAACCTGGAATTTCCTCTCGATATGCTCTTGGGCAAGGATCGGGGCGCCTGCCGCCACTGAACCGACCAAAGGCAGTTCCATAAATTCAAGATAGGCTCCTGTCTCAGGATGTTTCTCTTCCTGATACAGCAGCCGGATGCCCCGGGAAATCCCCGGCACCATTTCAATCACGCCTTTCCGCGCCAATGCCTGAAGATGCTCTTCTGCCGCATTGACAGACCTGAATCCCAGTTCTGCCGCAATTTCTGCCCGTGTAGGCGGGAAACCCGTCCGTTCGATGGCATTCTGAATCAGATTGAGGATTTCCCGCTGTCTTGCTGTCAGTTTAATCATAGCCGCCCCGCCCTATGGTTGATGGATATACCGATACTGCCTGCTTTTGAAAAACGCCTTGAACCTTCAAAATACTGTCTATTCATATAGACTGTCTATTTAAACAGGTATTTTAAAAGATTTTTTCCATTTCTACCAGAAGAATATTTCCTGGAAAACCAGGCATCGGTATGGCAAGGGACAACCAATATTCCCAACAGGTCTCACAGCCGCCTGCATCCATCGGGCCACAGCAATGACGGTCAGGCCAGTCTTGACATCAAGACTGGCCCTCCCTGCATCATCAATCATTCAACCTTGATTTCATCGAATGTCGCATTCTGTTCGAACCCATCTGCGGACTGGACAAGCCCATAGCGGTCGAAATAAGCGATGTCATACCAGTCTTCGTACATCCGGCCTGTCAGATACCTGCCCATGACGTTGACGACACTGTTATGGTCGCCATGGAAATATGGATAGTTATGGTATTCGACAACGACACCGTTATCCGCTTTCACCCTGCCATTGGTCAGCAGATCCATGTTGACCCAATGCCTGTTGCTGTATGAGCCGTCATACCAGTCTCCCAGATTGTTGCCCGGCTGGTTCCTGCGCAGGTCGTTCCATAGGACGATATCCTCGCCTTCACGCCGTGGTGTCGCCCCAAAGAGGGCGACAGATACCTCGCCGTTGTCAACACGCAGCTTGTCGATTGCATAGGCTTTACTGATATGCAGGTTGCCTTCATCGACATGGATGTTGCCATTGACTGTCCAGATATTCTGGATGACAGCACCGGTATCCGAATTGAGGCTGCTGATATTGAAGTCTCTCATCGGCTGGTCTGCCGCAGCACCCTGGGTTGCGAGCGTCAATGGTGAAGAACCCTCTGCTTTCCTGACAGTATCCACATTGACATAATTGCCACCCAAGACAACATCCGGTTCACCGGTTCCATTGGCGTTGCCGTTCGCATTGGCGGTGACAGTACCGATATGGGACGCATCAGTGTTGTTGCCACCCAAGGCAATGACCTTGTTGCCGGTGAGGGTATCGATGTTCATATCCCCGTTGGTGGTTTCAACATCCGCCAGATTGCCAGCCACGATGTTGTCAACGGCGATATTGCCAGTGCCATTGTTCTTGACTACAGCATCATGGCCTGCTGTGATATCGGCCGCTTGGATATTGCCTTTTTCGTTGACAGTGAGGACAACGTCCTGCCCCGCATCGACATTACCGGCAACCGTGATGTCACCGTTGTCTGTCGCTGCCACCATGCTGCCTGCCAGGTCTATGTCAGAATCCAGATAGACTGAACCGTTCTGATGGGTCTCAGCCAGAAGGTCTTCCGCCGCCCTGACATTGCCCGCTACATGGATATCACCATTGGTTGAATCAAGCGTGATGTCCTTGCCAGAATCCAAGACACCATCTATCTCAATGTTCCTCTGACCTTCACTGTAGTTGTCGGATGCCGCCGTGACAGCAATGTCTCCTTTCTCTGTCTTGACGTCACCGCTGACCTTGATGGTACCCAGGTTGGTGGCGAGACCAACATTTTCTCCAGCAGTGATGTCACCTGCAACGGTGATATCGCCTTCATCGACCGTTGCCGAAACATCACCACCAGCTGCCACATTGCCGTCTATCTGGATGTTGCCACTGCCTTCTACAGCCGCCTCAACCTCACTGGCTGCCTTGATGCCGCCTTTCGTGGTGATGTCGCCATTGACGGCGGTAAGGCTGATATCGTTCGCTGAATCCAGGCTGCCGTTGACGGTGATGTTGCCATCCTCATCATTCGGTTCATTGTCAGCAGCGCTCAGGACGATATCACCGAATGTTGTCGTCACATCCCCATCCATCAAAACACTGCCTTGTCCTGCGGATGCGGCCACATCACCTGTTGCAGTAATGTTTCCGGATACGGTGATATCGCCTTCGCCGGTCGTGGCACGCACTTCATTTCCAGCATTGATATTCCCGGCAAAATTGACATCACCCTTATCCGTGGTTGCCGTCACATTGCCTCCAACATCAACATCCCTGTCAAAGACAATGTCACCTTGGTCATGTGTCAAGGCATTCAAGTCTTCTTGGGCAGTGATGGCATCGGTGATATGGATGTCTCCGTTTGTTGCTTCCAAGGTGGCATTCCTGCCGGAAACAACCTGACCATTGCCCTCAATGATGATATTCCTGCCATCATCGCCTGACGTATATTCGGACGATGCCGCTGAAATCAGGATATCACCTTCTTCTGTCGAGGTCTTGCCCTTGATACGGACCTCGCCAAGACCTGTTTTCAGGGTGGCATCCTGGACAGCGGAAACCGTATCGACATCCGGTCCATTATTGCCGATGGTGATATCGCCTTCACCGGTTTCAACCAGGACACTGCCTTTTCCTGCCCTGACAGACTTCACGATATCAACATCTCCCTTGGCAGTTTCGATATTGACTTCAGTCCCCTGGATTCTGCCACCGGTACCTGTTTCCTCATCGCCTATGATGATATCCCCAGACTCAACAGCCATCAGGTCAACATAGCCATCTGATGTGATGTCCTCACCGACATGGATATCACCTGTATGGGTTGCGATGGACACAGCCTCACCGGCTTTGATGGAACCGCCGACATCGACATCACCTGTATCAGTCATGACCATCACCTTGCCATCGACATTGACATTGCTGTCAAAAAGGATGCTGCCTTGGTTATGCACCTCAGCATTGAGATCATGTTTTGCAGAGATATCATCCGTGACATGGATATCGCCGTTGGTGGCTTCCAGTGTGATGCTTCTGCCAGATTCAATCTTGCCATCATCCTCAATGATGATGTTCATACCATCTTCACCAGCCTTGTATTCAGAAGATGCCGCTGAAATGGAGATGTCGCCTTCAGATGTCGAGGTCTTGCCCTTGACCAGCACCCTGCCAAGGTCTGTCGCCAAGGTGATGTTTTCCTTCGCGGAAAGCGTATCAGCATCCTTGCTGCTTCCGATGACAATATCACCGACGCCCACATGGGCATTGATATCACCGTCTGAAGCAGTGATGGTCTTCGCAATGTCAATTGCCACAGGGTCTGCACTGCCATCTGCAACCGTGCTGACGTCCAAGTTGACATCGGAACCGCTGATGTCACCACCAACCTTGATGCTGCCTGTACCGACTGTCATGGCAACTGCTTCACCGGCTTCGACAGAATCATTGACCTCGATATTGCCTTTGTCGGTTCCTGCCGTGATATTGCCGCCTGCTTTGATGCCTTCATCGAAATAGACACCGCCCTGCCGATGTACTGCAACATTCAGGTCGACACCTGACTTGACATCATCCGTGATATGGATGTCACCATTGGTTGCATCCAGATTGATGTCACCAACCTTGGTGATGAGTGCACCATTTTCGCTTATAACGATGTTTCCGCCTTCCGCGCCGCCCTTATATTCAGATGATGCGGCAGAAATAGTGATGCTGCCATTTTCAGAAGCCGTTGTGCCGTTCACTTCGACTTTACCCAGCGCGGTCACCAGGTTGATGTCTTCGGTCGCAGAAACGGTTGTTGCCGCAGTGTCTTCACCAATAG
>CALGGD010000127.1 GCA_937916185.1 uncultured Oxalobacter sp.
GGTCAAGGATACCAACAAGGTCACCGGCTTTGTCGGCGGCAAGTCCAACAAGCCGACACCGATTCCAACTTATGAAATGGAAAAGCTGCTCCGTCAGATGCAGGATGGCGCGGAAAATCCACGCCCCAAGGTCTCTTATGAGGTCAATGAGATGGTCCGCATCAAGGAAGGGCCTTTCACGGATTTCAATGGCACGGTCGAGGAAGTCAATTACGAGAAATCCAGGCTCCGTGTCCTCGTTACGATTTTTGGCCGGTCAACGCCTGTTGAGCTTGAATTCGGTCAGGTTGAGAAGGTTTAAGCGTTGGTCCAGTTCGCTTTATAACTGGCAAGAGGAGCCGGCAGATGGGCTGCCGGCGTTATGACTCATCTAAGGAAAATTTGAAATGGCAAAGAAAATCGCCGGCTATATCAAGCTGCAGGTGCCAGCTGGTAAGGCCAATCCATCCCCTCCTATCGGTCCTGCGCTGGGGCAGCGCGGACTGAACATCATGGAATTCTGCAAGGCATTCAATGCCCGGACACAGAAGATGGAGGCAGGTATGCCGATACCTGTCATCATCACCGCATATGCCGATAAGTCTTTCACGTTTGAAATGAAGACGCCTCCTGCGACTTACCTGATCAAGAAGATGGCGGGTGTCCAGAAAGGTGCACAGAATGTTGGCAAGGAAGTGGTCGGCAAGCTGACCCGTGCCCAGGCAGAGGAAATTGCAACAATCAAGAAACCTGATTTGACGGCTGCCGACATGGATGCTGCTGTCCGTACCATCGCGGGTTCCGCCAAGTCGATGGGCATTACTGTGGAGGGTGAATGATGGCTAAGGTATCGAAACGTGTTCAGGCCTTCCGTGAAAAAGTCGACCGCAGCAAGGCATATGCATTGGATGATGCGTTGGTCCTGCTGAAGGAATGTGCGACCGCCAAGTTCAACGAATCTGTTGATGTGGCTGTCCAGTTGGGCGTGGATCCCCGTAAATCCGACCAGGTTGTCCGTGGTTCCGTTGTCCTGCCTGCCGGCAGTGGCAAGACGGTCCGTGTTGCGGTTTTTGCTTCTGGCGACAAGGCTGATGCCGCCAAGGAAGCGGGTGCCGATATCGTCGGTTTGGAGGATCTGGCAGCCCAGATCAAGGGCGGCGACCTGAATTTTGATGTTGTCATCGCTTCGCCTGACACGATGCGTGTTGTCGGTCAGCTGGGTCAGATCCTGGGGCCGCGTGGCTTGATGCCAAACCCCAAGGTCGGTACCGTCACCCCTGATGTTGTGACCGCTGTCAAGAATGCGAAAGCAGGCCAGGTCCAGTATAGGACTGACCGTGCAGGGATCATCCATGCAACCATTGGTCGCCGTGACTTCTCCAATGAGGCACTGAAGACCAACCTGGTTGCGGTCATGGATGCGCTGAACAGGGCGAAACCTGCAAGTGCCAAGGGGACTTATATCCGCCGTGTCTCCCTGTCCACCACCATGGGCATCGGTGTACGTGTCGATCAGTCCACGATCAGCGCTTGATTTTGAATGTTTTCCCTTCCGGGGGATAAAGGCTTTGGGCTGCACGGTGGACTCACTGTGCAGACAGTCAAAGACCGCTGGGCATAGGCGACTGTGTTAAAAGAGGAACCCAGCGTAGATGGTGAGCCCAAAAGGTTTTACATTTTCAGGCAGCTGCCTGAAGGGATGTAAACTCCTGATGTTGGTCACCGTGTTGAACCGGTATCGGATTCAGCGATGAGGAAGATACCTTTTTTGGAGGTTGACCGTGAGTCTCAATCTGAACGACAAGAAGGCCGTTGTTGCAGAAGTCAGTGCGCAGATCGCTGATGCACAGACTATTGTGCTGGCTGAATATCGTGGTATCCAGGTTGGTGACATGACGCGTCTGCGTGCGTCTGCACGTGAAAACGGCGTTTACATGCGTGTTCTCAAGAATACGCTGGCGCGCCGTGCTGTTGAAGGAACGGCTTTTGCGGAACTCGCTTCAGAAATGAAGGGGCCGCTGGTTTATTCCATCTCCAAGGATGCTGTTGCTGCTGCAAAGGTGGTTCAGGATTTTGCAAAAGGCAATGACAAACTGGTAATCAAAGGTGGTTGCTATGCGGGCAAGATGCTTGACCAGGGTGCGGTTGTCGCACTGGCAAGCATTCCAAGCCGCGAAGTTCTTATTTCTCAGCTGTTGGGCGTTATGTTGGCACCTGTTTCGGGCTTTGCCCGTGCACTGGCTGCTCTGGCAGAAAAGAATGGTGGAGCAGAAGCTGCCTGACCAAGGTGGTTTATTACAGGTCTTGAAACCCATATTTAAAAAAATAAACGGATATATTTAGGAGTTTTACATGGCAATTAGCAAAGAAGACATCTTGGAAGCCGTCGGTGCGATGTCTGTAATGGAACTGAATGACCTGGTCAAGGCATTCGAAGAAAAATTCGGTGTTTCCGCTGCTGCTATGGCGGTTGCAGCCGGTCCTGCTGCCGGTGATGGCGCCGCAGCGGTTGAAGAAAAGACCGAATTCACCGTTGTCTTGGCTGAAATCGGTGAAAAGAAGATCAATGTCATCAAGGCGGTCCGCGAAATCACCGGCCTGGGTCTGGCTCAGGCCAAGGGACTGGTTGAAGCTGCGCCTAAGGCAATCAAGGAAGACGTCAGCAAGGACGAAGCTGAAGAGCTCAAGAAGAAACTCGAAGCTGCCGGCGCTAAGGTCGAACTTAAATAATCCTGGCTTCGGTCAAGATAAAGCAGTATCAGGGTCACAACTGGTTTGCCCGGGAGGGCAAACTGGTTTTGACTCATTTTTCGCTGATAAGGCGTATTTGTTTTTGCAGGGGGAATTGACTTTTGTGCTGTGTGAACAGACAGAGCATAAAACTGAATTTTCCATCCTTCAGCCACTCATGGAGTGTCCATGCACTACTCATTCACTGAGAAGAAGCGCATCCGCAAATCTTTTGCAAAGCGCGAAAATGTTCATCAGGTACCTAACCTGCTTGCGACTCAGCTGGAATCTTATGAAAAATTCCTTCAAGCTGATGTCCCGCCATCCAAACGGAAGAACGAAGGCCTGCAATCCGCCTTTACATCGATTTTCCCGATTGTATCCCATAATGGTTTTGCACGCCTGGAGTTTGTCTCCTATGAATTGAAAGATCCGCAGTTCAATATGAAGGAATGCCAGCAGCGTGGTGTCACGCTGGCTTCCGCCCTGCGTGCAAAGATCCGTCTGGTGATCCTGGACAAGGAATCACCGAACAAGCCGGTCGTCAAGGAACTGAAAGAGGAGTCTGTCTTCATGGGCGACGTGCCCCTGATGACGCCGAATGGTTCTTTTGTCATCAACGGGACGGAACGTGTGATTGTCTCCCAGCTGCACCGTTCACCGGGGGTGTTCTTTGAGCATGACAAGGGCAAGACCCATTCTTCCGGTAAACTGCTGTTTTCCGCAAGGATCATCCCTTACCGTGGATCCTGGCTTGATTTCGAGTTCGATCCCAAGGATGTCCTGTTTTTCCGTATCGACCGCCGCCGCAAGATGCCTGTCACGGTACTGCTGAAGGCGATCAGTATGACCAACGAACAGATCCTGGAAAAGTTCTTTGAGTTTGATACGTTCAAACTGCGGGACCAGGGTGCCGAAATGGATTTCATCCCTGAACGTCTGAGCGGTGAGGTCGCCCGTTTTGATGTCGTTGACAAAGAAGGCAGGGTTCTTGTCGAAAAAGACAAGCGCATCAACAAACGCAATATCCGTGAAATCCAGAAAGCCGGCCTGGAACGGATTTCTGTGCCGGAAGAATATCTGTATGGCAGGGCACTGGCGAAAGACATCATTGATGGCGACACCGGCGAGGTCATTGCAAAGGCGAATGAAGAAATCACCGATGCAGTCATGGGGCGCCTGCGCAAGGCTGGGATTGAGACAATCCAGACCCTGTACACCAATGAACTCAATCAGGGACCGTATATTTCCCAGACACTGAGGATTGATGATACAGCCGACCAGATGGCGGCAAGGATTGCCATCTACCGCATGATGCGTCCTGGTGAACCACCGACCGAAGAATCTGTGGAAGCCTTGTTCAATGGCCTGTTCTACAGTGAGGAACGCTATGACCTGTCCGCTGTGGGCAGGATGAAGTTCAACAGCCGTGTCGGCCGGGAAAGCCTGACAGGTCCGATGACGCTGTCAGATGAGGATATCCTGGCGGTCATCCAGATCCTGGTAGACCTGCGCAACGGCAAGGGTGAGGTTGACGATATCGACCATCTTGGCAACCGCCGCATAAGAGCAGTGGGTGAGCTGCTGCAGAATCAGTATCGTATAGGTCTTTCCAGGCTGGAGAGAGTAGTTCGTGAGAGAATGACCACTCAGGATATTGAGGGGATTTCTCCGCAGT
>CALGGD010000128.1 GCA_937916185.1 uncultured Oxalobacter sp.
AAAGACCTTGAATCATCAACACTTGTCCCAGAACAGCGGACACTTTCCTTCATCGCCCGGTTCTTTGAAGCCGTCGCAAGGCTCTCTTCCCCATTGCTGTGACAGCATCCATTCTTTCCCATCTACACCAATGGAAGTTTTCCGTCAAAGAAGGGAGGATCAAGGTCAATGCCCGCATTTTGTCAGCAAGACTGAGATTGGGGCTTTTCGGCGATGTCAAACGGTATGGCAATGTATCAGAAATCCGTATCGATACCGGTCCGGGCTACCGTGTCTATTTCACAATACGCGGTGAAGTGCTTGTTATCCTGCTCTGTGGGGGCAACAAGCGCACACAACAGCAGGATTTCAAGAAAGCCCATCAGATGGCGGAACAGAAATTCGACTTTGAAGAGGAATAGGAAATGGCAAAAATCAAGACTTATGATTATGTCCCAGCAGACTTCCTCAAGACAGAAGAAGACTGGGCAGGCTACCTTGCAGAATGCATCAGGCTGGACGAAGGTGATGGGAGACTCATCCGCCTTGCCTTGAATGACATGACACGCGCCAAAGGCATAACAAAGGTCGCAAAAGACATCGGCATGACAAGGCAGGGCCTTACAAAAGCCCTCTCCGAAAACGGCAACCCGCAGATGTCCGTGTTCTTCAACCTTATCCGGGCATTCGGATTGCAGGTGACATTCGCGACCGCCTGATTTTTCCCGCAAAAAAACCGGCCCCCTGACGAAGGAACCGGCTTTTGCGGGAAAACCGCAGCAATCAGGCAAACATCGCGACATATCCCTTCGCGGCATCTTCCGGATCATCCTGGAAATAGACCCCGCTCACTGCAGCGACCATATCCGCGCCCAGCTTCACCAGCGGTGCAGAATTTTCAGCAGTCATGCCACCGATCACACAGACCGGCATGGAAGCGTTTTCCTTCTTCCAGTCAGCAATGATGGCGGGTGGTGTCGTCACCGGATATTTCTTCACACGGGACGGGAAGAACCCGCCAAACGCCACATAGCTGGCTCCGGCACTGACTGCATTGCGTGCCAGCACCAGGCTGCCATAACAGGAAGCCCCGACAATCTTGTCCGGACCCACTGCCGCACGGACCTTGGCGACCGGGGCATCCGTCCCACCGACATGGATGCCATCCGCACCGATTTCCAGCGCCAGGTCAACATAATCATTGACGATGAAAGTCCGGTTATACTGGCGGCAAAGTGCCTGCAAGGCTTTTGCCTGTTCCAGACGCTGTTCAGGACCGGCGGTCTTATGGCGGTACTGCACAATCTGCGCCCCGCCCTTCAACGCTTTCTCTGTCACCTCAACCAGCTTGGCGGTATCGTCCCAATCCGGTGTCACAATATAAAGACCTTTCATCTTCCCTTTCCTTTCAAAAAATGCCCGGTACCGCTTTTCAGCCATGCCGTCCGGGTATCTGCTGTCCTTCTGCAACCGAAAACGCCTGTGCCAATGCATACTGACACCACTGCTGGGCTTTTTCAAGCGCCACCGCTTCCGGCAGTCCCTGCGCCAGGTATCCCGCTATGGCAGAAGCCAGCGTGCAGCCCGTGCCATGGAATTCTCCCGGTAAACGGTGCCATTGCCAATGCTTCTCACCGTCTTTGCTGAACCAGCGGTTGACCACGACATCCGGCTCATCGCCATGACCGCCCTTGACCAATACGCCCTTCGCGCCCTGCGCCATCAGGTATGATGCCTGTTCCTGAATGTCATCAGACTTGGGATACAGCCGTTTGGCCTCCGGCAGGTTCGGGGTCACCACCGTCGCCAGACCGATCAACGGTGACAGTGCATATTCCGGCACACCATCTGTCAGTGCAAAGCCATGACCGCTGCCAAGCACCGTATCCAGCACGACTGGCAACGCCGGGTTGTCCTGGCGAAGACGGACAACCGCATCACGGATTGCCAGCGCATTCTCCCGGTTGCCGACAATCCCGACCTTGACCGCCGCCACTGGAATCTTGTCCATCAGCACCTTCGCCTGATGGGCGATGACAGACGCATCGACAGGATTCACCGCATAGACCCGGTCGTTGTCCTGCACCGTCAGCGCCGTAACCACCGGCAACGCATGGGCGCCCACCGCACCGATGGCATCGATATCTGCAGAAATCCCTGCCCCACCGCTCGGGTCAAGCCCCGCAAAAACCAGGACACAGGGACGTGTCTTCCGTTCCATGGCTTCCAACATCATGATGCATCATGGACACCGCGCATGCATCCATGATACAGAGAAAAAGATGCCCTCCAGCAGGAGGGCTCAAACACGTTTATCAAGAAACGATACGTCCTGCCATCGGAGAAGATGGGGATGCGGCGAATTTCCGTGGAATCCTGCCAGCCAGGAACGCATCACGGCCTGCTTCAACAGCCGCTTTCATCGCGCGTGCCATCCGGACAGGATCCTGTGCCAGTGCAATCGCACTGTTCATCAAGATGCCATCGCAGCCCAGTTCCATCGCAATCGCTGCATCAGAAGCCGTACCGACACCCGCATCAACAATGACCGGCACCTTGGACTGCTCGATGATCAGCGACAGGTTCCAAGGATTCAGGATACCCATGCCGGAACCAATCAGCGAAGCCAGCGGCATGATGGCTGCACAGCCGATATCTTCCAGCATCTTCGCCTGGATCGGGTCATCGCTGCAGTAAACCATCACATCGAAACCGTCCTTCACCAGCAGTTCAGCGGCTTTCAGGGTTTCCGGCATGTTTGGGAACAGCGTCTTCGGATCGCCCAGCACTTCCAGCTTCACCAGCTTATGGCCGTCCAGCAGCTCACGTGCCAGCTGCAGCGTATAGACCGCATCTTCCGCATTGAAACAGCCTGCGGTGTTCGGCAGGATTGTGTATTTGGTCGGTGGGACAACGTCCAGCAGGTTCGGCTGGTTCGGATCCTGACCGATGTTCACACGGCGGATGGCGACCGTGATGATCTCTGCGCCACTCGCTTCCGTCGCAACACGGGTTTCTTCCAGATCCTTGTATTTGCCACTGCCAACCAGCAGACGTGATTTGTATGTCTTGCCGGCAATCGTCAGACCAGTATCTTCTTTATTCATTGCAACACCTCTTCCAATTCAGACTTCCAGCAGGGGAAGAAACCCCTGCAAACCCTTTCTTGTTCCTTCCAGCGGATCAACCGCCGCCGATGGCACGCACCAGCTCGACAACATCACCACCATGCAGGACATGCCCAGCCCATTTCGTCTTGGTGACGACCCGGCGGTTCACGGCAATCGCCATTGCACGGTTCGGCACTTTCAGCTCATCGACCAGCTCCTGCAGGGTGATGCCGTCAGCCACCTGACGGTTTTCCCCATTCAATCTGATTTCCATCATCCAACCCTGTCACTTCACAAATTCAATCGTGCGTTCCGGAATCTCTTCCTGCGTCGTTGAAAGCCCCTTGTTCGCCGCATATTCACGGACTTCCTGGGAAATCTTCATCGAACAGAACTTCGGACCGCACATCGAGCAGAAATGCGCTGTCTTCGCAGAATCCTTCGGCAGGGTCTCATCGTGGTATTCACGGGCACGATCCGGATCCAGGCCGATATTGAACTGGTCTTCCCAGCGGAACTCGAAACGCGCCTTCGACATCGCATTGTCACGGATCATCGCCCCTGGATGGCCCTTCGCCAGGTCAGCGGCATGCGCCGCCATCTTATAGACAATGATGCCTTCCTTCACATCATCCTTGTCCGGCAGGCCCAGATGTTCTTTCGGGGTGACATAACACAGCATCGCCGTGCCATACCAGCCAATCAGCGCAGCCCCCATCGCAGACGTGATATGGTCGTAGCCCGGTGCGATATCGGTGACCAAAGGCCCCAAAGTATAGAAAGGTGCTTCATGGCAGTGCTTCAGCTGTTCTTCCATATTCTGGCGGATCATATGCATCGGCACATGACCAGGACCTTCAATCAGCACCTGGACACCATGCTTCCATGCCACCTCAGTCAATTCGCCCAACACATGCAGCTCACCGAACTGCGCAGGGTCGTTCGCATCGTAGCCGGAGCCCGGGCGCAGACCGTCACCCAAAGAGACTGCCACGTCATAAGCCGCCAGGATTTCACAGATTTCCTCGAAATGCGTATAGATGAAACTTTCCTGGTCATGCATCATGCACCACTTCGCGATGATCGAGCCGCCACGGGAGACAATCCCGGTCATACGTTCCGCTGTCAGTGGGATATGGCGTTTCAGCAGGCCGGCATGGATCGTGAAATAGTCCACGCCCTGTTCCGCCTGCTCAATCAGCGTATCCTTGAAGATTTCCCAGGTCAGGTCTTCAGCGATGCCGTTGACTTTTTCAAGCGCCTGGTACATCGGCACCGTTCCGATTGGAACGGGGGAATTGCGGACAATCCATTCACGGGTTTCATGGATGTTCTTGCCGGTGGAAAGGTCCATCACATTGTCACCGCCCCAGCGGATTGCCCAGGTCAGCTTGTCCACTTCTTCCGCAATGCCGGAAGACAGGGCGGAATTACCGATGTTTGCATTGATCTTGACCAGGAAATTGCGGCCGATGATCATCGGTTCGACTTCCGGATGGTTGATGTTCGCCGGGATGATTGCCCTGCCGCGTGCAATCTCATCACGGACAAATTCCGGTGTGATGGTTTCAGGGATCTGTGCCCCGAAAGGCTGCCCCGGATGCTGCTTCAGCATCAGCTTCGCCATCCTTTCACCGTTTGGACCAGCTTCCTTCAGGCTCTTGATATATTCATCACGGCGCTGGTTCTCACGGATGGCGACATACTCCATTTCCGGCGTGATGATGCCGCGCCTTGCATAATCCATCTGCGTGATGCGCTTGCCCGGTTTTGCACGGCGTGGCTTGCGGGTCAGGTTGAAACGCAGTTCATCCAGCGAATGGTCCGCCAGGCGTGCCCTGCCGTATTCAGAAGTCGGTCCATCCAGTTCCTCTGTATCGCCCCGTTCCTCAATCCAGGCAGTACGGATGGCAGGCAGACCGGAACGGATATCGATCTTCGCATCCGGGTCGGTGTAAGGACCGGAAGTGTCATAGACATAAATCGGCGGATTCTTTTCCTGACCGAACAGGATGGAGGTATCAGAGAGCGTGATCTCTCTCATCGGCACGCGGATGTCCGGGCGGGAACCCGTGACATAGATTTTGCGCGAATTGGGAAAAGGTTGAACCGCCGCCTCATCGACCTTTGCAGTGGCGGATAAGAATTTCTGCTTGTCGCTCATATGATTCCTTCAGCTTTACATTCATCAGTCCAGCTTGGGAATCTCGGCCTATGGCATGACCATACTGCATCATGTTAACGCTTCCCTTCGCTGGCATTGCCCAGATCAGGTTCAGAGGGTGTAATCTCGCCCAGCCTTCCCGACTGGAACCCCTAGCATTCTGATTGTACTGTACGGAGAAATTATAACGGCATCTTTCAGATGCGTCTCCATCAGCGTCCCATTATAATAGACTTTTTTAAACGATATCACCGATTTTCAGCAGAATCAGCTTTGTATTATGGAACTGGCCAAGTCTTTTGAACCATCAGAAATTGAAAAACGCTGGCGTGACACATGGGAAAAGAACGGATACTTCCGTGCGACACTCGATGAAAACAAACCCGCATTCGCCATCCAGCTGCCACCACCGAACGTCACCGGCACCCTGCATATGGGACATGCCTTCAACCAGACCATCATGGACGGCCTGGTACGCTACCACCGCATGAAAGGCTTCAGCACCGCCTGGATCCCCGGCACAGACCATGCCGGCATCGCCACCCAGATTGTCGTAGAACGCCAGCTTGATGCCCAGAAAATCTCCCGCCACGACCTTGGCCGTGAAAAATTCCTGGAGAAAGTCTGGGAATGGAAAGAACACTCCGGCTCCACCATCACCGGCCAGATGCGCCGTATGGGCACCTCGCCTGACTGGGGCCGGGAATACTTCACGATGGACGCCGACCGCTCCAAGCTCGTTGCCGATGTCTTTGTCCGGCTCTATGAAGAAGGGCTGATCTACCGGGGCAAACGGCTCGTCAACTGGGACCCTGTGCTCGGCACCGCCGTCTCTGACCTTGAGGTCGTTTCTGAGGAAGAAAACGGCTCCATGTGGCATATCCGCTACCCATTCGCCGATGGTTCCGGCTCTGTGACTGTCGCCACCACCCGTCCTGAAACCATGCTGGGCGACGTTGCCGTTGCTGTCAACCCAGCGGATGAACGCTATGCCAACCTTGTCGGCAAGATGCTCATCCTGCCGCTGACCGGACGCCAGATTCCTGTCATCGCCGATGAATACGTTGACAAAGACTTCGGAACCGGCTGCGTGAAAATCACCCCGGCGCACGACTTCAACGACTATGCCGTCGGGATGCGCCACAACATGGAACCGACCAACATCTTCACCCTGGATGCCAAGATCAACGAAAACGGACCAGAAGCCTACCAGGGCATGGACCGCTTCGCCGCCCGTAAACAGATCGTCGCCGACCTTGAAGCCCAGGGCTACCTTGTCCGCATCGACCCGCACAAACTCATGGTGCCACGGGGTGACCGCACCGGTGTCATCATCGAACCGATGCTCACCGACCAATGGTTTGTCGCCATGAGCAAACCGGCGCCTGAAAACAGCCCCCATTTCCCAGGCAAATCCCTGACTGAGGTTGCACTGGAAAAAGTCGCGAATGGCGAAATCAGGTTCCTGCCGGAAAACTCGGTGATCCTCAGGATATTGCCAATGCTGTTCTGTTCCTCGCATCCGACATGGCTTCATACATTACCGGTGAAACCATCAGCGTGAACGGTGGCATGTATATGTAATTTCAGTATAATAGTGATGTAGAACAGTTTTTTTAATATTTTACTAGATATACTAAATATAAATAGCTATAATGGGCTCAATTAAATGAGTTTATTAACCCGAAAGGGTTTGTATATTAACACGATAATCGTAAATAGGATTAATATAAATGAGTAATATTGAAGAACGCGTTAAGAAAGTAATCGTTGAACAGCTTGGTGTTAACGAAGATGAAGTAGTTTTATCTGCTTCTTTCATCGATGACTTAGGTGCTGACTCTCTTGATACCGTAGAATTAGTTATGGCACTTGAAGAAGAGTTCGATACCGAAATCCCTGACGAAGATGCTGAAAAGATCACTACCGTTCAGAGCGCTATCGACTACATCGAAGCACATCGCAAGTAATAGCTACTTAATGTAGTTTTTCCGTGATATTAAAGAAGAGCGTTTTGGTGGTTAACTAAACGCTTTTCTTGTTTAGGTCTTGTTTTAATCGTACGGAGGCAATCTGTGTCAAAACGCAGAGTTGTAATAACAGGTCTTGGTATGCTTTCCCCTGTAGGTAACACCGTTGAGGAAGCATGGAAGAATTTATTAGCCGGTAAGAGTGGTATTTCTCTTATCGATCATTTTGATACCACTGACTATTCAAGCAAAATTGCAGGTTTAGTAAAGGACTTTGATTCTGAAAAGTTTGGTATTAACAAAAAAGACAGCCGTAAGATGGATTTATTTATCCAGTACGGTATTGCCGCAGCCTTAATGGCCTTTGAGGATTCAGGTCTTAAGATTACTCCGGAAAATGCTCCTCGTGTAGGTTGCGCGATCGGTTCCGGTATCGGTGGTCTCGGTTTAATTGAAAAGAATGCCGAATCACTGATTGAAGGCGGCCCACGTAAGATCAGTCCGTTCTTTGTTCCGTCAACCATCATTAACATGGTTTCAGGTCATGTATCAATCAGACTTGGTGCGCGCGGTCCTAATGTTGCTACCGTAACTGCATGTTCATCAGGTACTCATGCAATCGGCCTCAGTGCCCGCATGATTCAGTACGGTGATGCTGATGTTATGATCTGCGGCGGTGCTGAAAAGGCTTCAACCCAGATGGGTATCGGCGGTTTCTGTGCCCTTAAGGCTTTATCAACCCGTAATGACGATCCTGAAAAGGCAAGCCGTCCATGGGATATCGACCGTAACGGTTTTGTACTCGGTGACGGTGCAGGCGTGCTGATTCTTGAAGAACTCGAACACGCAAAGGCACGCGGTGCCAAGATTTACGCTGAACTTGCAGGCTTCGGCATGAGTTCTGACGCATTCCACATGACTGCTCCTCCGGAAGACGGTGCAGGTGCGGCTCTTGCAATGCAGAATGCCATCCGTGACGGCGGTATCACTCCTGCAGAAGTTGGTTATGTAAATGCTCACGGTACTTCTACTCATTTAGGCGACCTGGCAGAAATCAGAGCCGTGAAGAGTACCTTCGGTGACGCCATTTCCACTGTTCGTGTCAGCTCAACCAAGTCAATGACCGGTCACCTCCTCGGTGCTGCCGGTGCGGTTGAAGCAGTAATCACCACTCTGGCTGTCCGTGAACAGATTTGTCCTCCAACCATCAATCTGGAAAATCCTGATCCTGAAGTTGAAGGTATCAATCTGGTTCCTAACGTAGCCCAGAAGGCTGAATTTGAATACGCTCTTTCAAATTCATTCGGTTTCGGCGGAACTAACGGTTCATTACTGTTTAAGCGTTACTCAGAATAATCCGCTCTGCGGTATTATTACATGCGAGGGAGAACGGTTAATCCGTTCTCCCTTTTTTCCTAAACTTTGTTGTAACCCTAACTCCGCAGATCATAGTTTCTAATTTTTGATTTGCTTCTTTGGGTAAGGTATGCCG
>CALGGD010000129.1 GCA_937916185.1 uncultured Oxalobacter sp.
GCTTCCAGTGGTTTGCCGTGTTTTTTAAGATGTCTGGTCGTTTCAGGGAAGAAATCAAAAGCATTATGGAACGTGATCCTGCCGCACGCAGCGGCTGGGAGATTGTGACCTGCTATCCGGGTTTCCAGGCACTGGCAATCCATCGTCTGTCGCATTGGCTCTGGAACCATGGACTGAAGTGGCTGTCCCGTTTCCTGTCCCATCTGGCACGGGTCATCACCGGTATTGAAATCCATCCTGCCGCCGTGATCGGCCGCCGGGTGTTCATTGACCATGGTTGCGGTGTCGTCATCGGTGAGACGGCGGAAGTCGGGGATGACTGCACGATTTATCAGGGCGTGACTTTGGGAGGAACTTCGCTGACCAAAGGCAAGAAACGTCATCCAACGCTGGGCAATGGGGTCATCTGCGGTGCCAATGCCCAGATTCTGGGGAGCTTTACGGTCGGGGATGGTGCCAAGGTCGGCTCCAATGCGGTTGTCGTCCGGGCGGTGCCGCCGGGTGCGACGGCTGTCGGCAATCCAGCCCGGATCATCGTGAAGGAACAGCCGGTTGATGGGCAGGAACAGGATGCCGCTACCAAACTGTTCAATTCCTATGGCATCACCGCCGATGAGGATGATCCGCTCATCAAGGCGCTGCATGGGCTGATCAACAACCATGCGGCGCAGGAGCGCCGTATCCAGCAGCTGACGGAAGCGCTTGAATCAGCTGGCATCCCGGTCGAGCAGGCGGATGAGGACAGCAGGACACTCAGTACAGAGCAGCTCAACAAGTTGATGGAATGACTGTCAGAGGGTATGGCGTTCGATGATGCCCTCATCTGTCACGGAAAGCCAGTCAGCACGCGGATTTTCTTTATCATCCAGGTTCCAGTCGGAAAGCACCAGGCGTTGCCGGTTGCCGTCTGACAGGGGGATTGGATGGTCGCCGGGATGATGGGTATGTCCATGGATCAGGACATCGGCACGGGTCTTGATGACGGTTGCCTTGACGGCATCCGGGTTGACATCCATGATCTTGGCGGATTTGCCCATGTTGATTTTGGTGCTGTCTTTGCGGGCATTGGCGACAATGGCCCTCCGCCTTGAAAGCGGGATCATCAGGAAGAAGAAGCGCCAGAAGGGGTTCCTGACCTTGGCGCGGAATTTCATATAGGCTTCATCATCGGTGCAGAGCGCGTCACCATGGACCATGGCGATGCGCACGCTGCCTGCCTGCAGGATGCCGGGTTCCTTGATGGCGGTTGCCCCTGTGGCCCGGAGGAACTTCCTGCCGGTCAGGAAGTCCCTGTTGCCACAGATCCAGAAGATTTCCGTTCCGCTGTCAGACAGCGCCTTGATGGCGTGGAGGACTGTCTGGAGGTAGGGGTCGCCTGCCATCGCATCATCACCGACCCAGTACTGGAACAGGTCGCCCAGGATGTAGAGCTGTTTGGCCTGTTTTCCCTGGATTTTCAGGAAATCCAGGAAAGCCTGCGTCGTTTCCGGCATATCCGCAGACAGATGGAGGTCTGAAAGGAAAATGGCTTTGAAACGTACAGGCTGGTTCATGATGGTCTGGCAGTCCGGTTGTATCAGACTTCCTCAGCGGATTCGATGATGACCGCTTCCAGCGGGACATCCTGATGGCCGCTTGGATGGTAGATGGTCCTGACGCCCTTGATCTTGTCAACGACATCCATGCCTTCGGTGACTTTGCCGAAAACACAGTATCCCCAGCCGTCCTGTCCTGGATAGTCGAGGAAGTCGTTGTCTGCGACATTGATGTAGAACTGCGCTGTGGCGGAATGGGGATCCATGGTGCGCGCCATCGCGATGGAGTAGGTCTTGTTGGACAAGCCGTTCTTGGCTTCGTTCTCAATCGGTGCATTGGTCTTTTTCTGACGCATGCTCTGGTCGAAGCCACCGCCCTGGATCATGAAGTTGTCGATGACACGGTGGAAGATGGTGCCGTTGTAGAAGCCGGCGTTGACGTATTCCAGAAAGTTCTTGACCGTCTTGGGTGCTTTCTTTTCGTTGAGTTCGACCTTGATTTTGCCGAAATTGGTATTCAGGATAACAGCCATGTTGTTCCTTGATGGTTGAGGGTTCAGGTTAAGTGATGCCGCCGGGAAAGCGGGCACCGTCCATATGAATCAGAATGTGGGAGCATTCTAGCAGACTCGGGCATCCAATGATATTGCCTGAGCCTTGTGGAGGGGGCTCCCTGCCTGGATTTGTTTCAGCAAAATTGGATGGGGATGCTGAATTCACAGTAAAATAACAATTTCTTTGTTTTTTATGGTGTGGCGATTCAAGATGGGCGATCTTCAGATATACAACAGCTTGACCAGGAGCAAACAGGTTTTCAAATCCATTGAACCCGGTAAAGTCAGGATGTACGTATGCGGCATGACAATCTATGACTACTGCCATATGGGGCATGCCCGTATGATGATGTCTTTCGATGTTGTTTACCGCTGGCTGAAAGCTTTGGGCTATGAAGTCACGTATGTCCGTAACATCACCGATATCGATGACAAGATCATCAACCGTGCGGGCGAAAACGGGGAAACCATGCTGAGCCTGACGACACGGTTCACCCGGTGCATGCATGAGGATACGGAAGCCCTGGGTATCCTGCCGCCAGACCATGAACCGAAAGCGACAGAATATATCGATGAGATGCTGGCGATCATCGATAAGCTGGAAAAGAACGGCCTGGCTTACCAGTCTGAGGATGGGGATGTGAATTATTCC
>CALGGD010000130.1 GCA_937916185.1 uncultured Oxalobacter sp.
ATGAGCGTATCATTCATCCTTGAAATGTGTTTAAGGTTTATCAGGCGGAAAGCATGATCTGGAAAGAACTGGAATCCCAACTGGCTGGCTTGGCGGATGACCATCTTCTGCGCACCCGGAAGACTCTGGAGACAGGATGCAGCACCCATGTCTCTGTTGATGGGAAGCCGTTGCTGGCATTCTGCAGCAACGATTATCTTGGGCTGGCTTCGCATCCTGCCATTCAGGAAGCCGTCTGCAAAGCTGTCCGTCAATGGGGAACCGGTTCAGGCGGTTCCCATGTGGTCAATGGTCATATGACCCCGCACCAGATGCTTGAGGAAGCCCTGGCGCAGTTTGTCGGTGCAGAGAGGGTTTTATATTACAGTACCGGCTATATGGCGAATATCGGGGTTGTGCCGACACTGGTCGGCCGTGGTGATGCGGTGTTTGCAGACCGGTTGAACCATGCCTCGCTGATTGATGCCGTCCAGCTCTCACGGGCAGACCACCGCCGGTATGCCCATAAGGACATGGCTCAGTTGGAAAAAATGCTGGCATCTTCTGATGCGAAGCGGAAATTGATCCTTTCAGATGCCGTGTTCAGCATGGATGGTGATATTGCCCCATTGAAGGAACTGCTCTACCTGGCAGAACAGTATGATGCCTGGCTGGTCTTGGATGACGCCCATGGATTCGGTGTATTGGGGCAGAATGGCCGTGGTTCACTGAACCATTTTGGCATCTCCTTCCATCCACGCCTTGTCTATATCGGTACATTGGGGAAAGCAGCAGGTGTCTCAGGTGCTTTTGTGGCGGGTTCTTCCACAGTCATTGAATGGCTGATGCAGCGTTCACGGTCCTATATCTTCACAACAGCCGCCAGTCCTGTCATTGCAGCAGCATTACTGGCTTCATTGGAACTGGTCAGGCAGGGAGAAGACCGGCGGGAGCAGCTCAGGGCGCTTGCCAAACGCCTGCATGAGGGGCTGCAAGGCACAGCATGGCGGATACTTCCCTCTTTCACCGGCATCCATCCAGTCATTGTCGGTGCGAATGATGCTGTGTTGAAGGTTTCTGATGCCTTGATTGACTTGGGCATCTGGGTACCGGCAATCCGCCCACCGACCGTCCCTAAAGGACAGGCACGCCTGCGTATCTCACTGTCAGCCTCCCATACATTTGAAGATATTGAACGGCTGATTTCCGCACTGAGGGAGATTCAATGATGCACCAACTGGTTTTCTGGCATGGGTGGGCAATGTCCCCAATGGTCTGGATACCTTTGGACTTGGCAATACAGAACCGGTATCCTGACCGGTTTTTCAGCCAGATACCGGCATTGCCGGGTTATGGGGGAACCCCTTTACCGGAACAGGGGTCAACAGGCGCATGGGTCGATGCGATGATGGATCAGGTATCTGCGCCTATCGTGCTCATTGCCTGGTCAATGGGTGCCATCATGGCGTTGGATGCCGCCAGGCGTTACCCTGAAAAGATTGAAAAACTGGTGCTCTTTGGCGCAACACCCTGCTTCATCAACCAGGCCGGATGGACAGATGGGCTTTCTGAAGAGACCGCCTTGCGTTTCAGGCACGGTGTCCAGACAGACAGCCCTGCCACGCTGAGACGTTTCATCATGCTGTTCAATCAGCATGACAGGCATGCAAAAGACATTTCACGGCAACTGTCTGCTTTGCCCCATCCTTCTGATGAAGTCCTGCTTCAGGGACTGTCATTCCTTCATACCGTTGATTACCGCCATCTGGTACCGGATATCCATCAGAAGGTCATGCTGATCCATGGTGAGAAAGATTCATTGATGCCTGTCAATGCCGCCAGATGGTTGGCAGGCGCCCTGCCTGACGCCTCATTGACCGTCATGCTAGGAACTGCACATGCGCCTTTCCTTTCTGAGCCTGATGCGTGTGCAGGCATCATCGGGCAGTTTTTGGGATGGGCATGATGGATAAGTCCGCTGTCTGCCGTGCTTTCAGCAAAGCTGCAGCCCAGTACGATTCCCTGGCCCTGTTCCAAAGGCGTATCAATGAGCGGATGCTCTGCCTCTTGCCGGAACATATGCCTGCCGGTTTTCATCCTGCCAGCATCCTTGATGCTGGTTGCGGTACAGGGTTGGGCATCCAATGCATGAAAACTTTCTGGCCAGAGGTGGGGATGATTGGCTGTGACCTCTCGCCGGAGATGGTCGATGCCGCCCGGCGTAAACAGCTGGATGCCATTATCGGAGACATCGAAGACCTGCCTTTTGACTCCGCGTCATTCAATCTTGTCTGGAGCAGCCTGTCGCTGCAATGGTGCCCACCTGTTCAAGCATTCAAAGAACTGTTCCGCGTCATATCGCCTGGTGGGATGCTGTTTTTCTCCACCCTGGCACCAGGCACATTGAAGGAAATCAGCCATGCTTTTTCCGGATTTGATTCGGCGGATCATACAATGACGTTCCACACGGCAGATGATTTAAGGAAAATGTTGGCAGAAACCGGTTTTCGGAAAGTCCGGCTTGAACAGGGGACACATCAGGTTTTCTATCCGGACATCCGTTCTGCCATGACTTCTATCCGTGGAATCGGGGCAGGCAATGTCCGTCAACGGCGGACTTCCCTGTTTGGTAAACAGGCGTGGAAAACCGTTCAGGAACGGTATGAATCCTTCCGGCAGGAAGCTGGATTGCCAGTGACCTATGAGGTTGTCATCGGCTCAGCTTTCCGCTGATGCTTCCTGCCTGGTTATTGCATAAGGCGAGTTGAAATACTCTGCCAGCGTGATATCCAGTTCTTCGTGGATGATGCCTTCAATCCTCTGGGTCAGGACATCTTTCTCTTTTGGCGTGAAAACAAATTGATGGAAAACATCTGCCAAAGTGATTTTTTTCAGATCCCCTTTCCAATGCCATAGCTGGGTTGTCTGCCGGCTTGGGATGAAAGCTGACCAGAAAGACTGTTTGGGAACGAAGATCCAGCCAGCCCGTTCCAAGGTCGTCAGACAGAATTCCACTTCGTGGGCATCCATCCGAAGGATTTGCTCGATTTGGGTTTGGGACAGGTATTCGGATTCAGCGGTCTTCCTCTCCAGCAGATGGATGATATGGAGGGCTTCTGAGAAGTTCTTGCCTAGGAACATATCTTCCCGCCATGTCCCGTTCCGCAGTTCAGGAATCATTGCGGTGACAAATCCGCCTAGAAGAATGATGAAGCAGCTGGTGTAGATCCAGACAATGAACATCGGGAAAACGGCCAATGCGCCGTAAATCTTTTCATACAGGTTGGAACGTGTCATTGAAAACGCAAAGATACGGAGACCGATTTCAAAAGCGACTGCCGCAAAAGTGCCACCTGCCAAGGCGTCTTTCCATAAGACCAGCCTGTTGGGCAGGACACGGTAAAGCATCGTGAATGCAAAAATCATCCAGATACCTGACAGGAATGGTGCAAAGACATTGAAAAAGGGAATGTAGCTGACCAAGCCATGCTCTGAAAGAATGACATGGGATGTAAGGTAAATGGAAACACCCATCATCAACGGACCGACAATGCCGATGCAGAGATAAAGCACAATACGTTTGAAAAGGGAACGGGTGGCAATGATGTTCCAGATGCGGTTGAAGGCATTTTCCAGTGCGGTCATGCTGGTGAAAATGGCTGCCAGCAGACCACCGGCACTGATCAGGGAGACTTTTCCTGCATTGTCAGCAAATGCATTCAGGTGTGTCATGACCGTATCAGAGATTTTCTTGGGCATCATTTCTTCAGAAAAGAAATTGCCCAAGCCGGTCTTGAAATACCCAAAAAGTGGAACCATCGTGAAAATCGCCAGGATGATTGCAATCATCGGCACAAGGCTGAAAATGATGGTATAGCTGATCTGCCCCGCCGCATCACTCAGATGTCCTGCCTCGAAACGTTTCATACACCAGCGTGCAATTGGAAGGAAATCCTTGCGGAGCTGATGACGGGAGTTCCAGAGATTTTTCATATCTTCTCTCTTGCTGTTCTCGTTGGTGAAGAACCTGACGGTTAGTATAGCCTCCAGATGAAGAAAACGTGTACTATGACAGTATCATTTTTCAGGGTCACATTGCCTTTTGATGCAGTTTTGCTGGAAAACGCCTCCATCCATGGATTGCAGTCAAAAAACATAGAAAGCCTGTTGAAAGGCGGTGTGTTTTGCCCTATTTTCAATCAGTTGTTTTAAATGATATTT
>CALGGD010000131.1 GCA_937916185.1 uncultured Oxalobacter sp.
CGGTGATTATCAAAGCAGAATGCAGGGTTATTCAATCGGCAGACAAAACGGGTGGCTTTCGGCAAACGACATCAGGGATATGGAAGATATGAACCCAATCTCGGAGGAAGAAGGCGGCAATTTGTACCTTATAAACGGCAATATGACGAAGTTAAAAGACGCGGGACATAGAGCAGGGCAAACAGGTAGGGGCTGATACTGCCGAAACAGAGGATGGCGGCGCCTGAACAGGCGACACAGCAGAAGCAGCCTGTGATGAAGGCCCGCCGGGGGAGTTTCCGCAGCAGCCGCATGTAGGCGATGGGGGCAAGCATGGCGAAACAGCCATTGAATGCGAAGAAACCGCTGTACTGCTGTTCTGAAAGGTCGAACAGGTTGATGTAGATGAAGGAGGAGGTGGACAGGAACGACATGACCGGCATGCACATCAGGGAGAAGACCAGCAGCAGGATACGGTAGCCCCGATGGCCCAGCACATGGCCGATGCGTCCCAATGACTGGAGGGCGGGGCCTTCTGTGGCGTTCTGCAGGGTTTCTTTCAGGCAGAGTGCCATCAGGAACGCCAGTCCGCCGCAGATGCCCAGGAAGATGAACAGTCCCTGCCAGGCGGTCAGGTGCAGCAGCTGCGCCCCGATGACCGGGGCAAGCATCGGGGCGAGGATGACCAGTGTCTGTATCCAGACGAGGACACGTTCCATCTGTTCCCCCTGGAAACAGTCTTTCACAATCGCCATGGAGACCGCCTGGATGGCGCCGCTGCCGATGGCCTGGAGGACGCGTCCGGCAATCAGCATGGTGATGTTGATGGAGAAGATGCAGACAAGGCAGCCGGTGAGATAGAGGGCAAGCCCGATGTGGAGGATGGGTTTCCTGCCGTATTTGTCGGTGAAGGGGCCCCATAACAGCATGGAGACCGCAAAGAACAGCATGAAGAAGCTCAGGGTGAAGTTGGCAATCTGCGGCGTGGTGCTGAAGACCTGTACCATGGAAGGCAGTGCCGGCAGGTAGAGGTCGGTTGTCAGGGGGACGAACGCGCTCAGGAAGGCAAGATAGACAATAAGGCCTCTGTTGCCCAATGGGAAAACAGCGGGGGAGATGGGCGTTTTGTCGGTGTCCTGCATGGTCTGGATGGCGGAATCATGGTCTGATGCCTTGCTGGCACAGGAAGATGATTATAAACGTTTTCCCAGCGCCTGTTCCCGCTTGAAAGGGAAAGGCTGCACCGGACGGTGCCGGTACAGCCTTTTATACGGCGGTGGTTCTGTCAGCTGCCGTTTTCCGGCGCCATCAGCTCCAGCATTTTATGGGGAAGCGGCACGGATTTGCCGGTCAGTGCGTCCATCCAGACCACGGTGGAACCGCCTGTGGCGTAAACGGTCTCAGGGTCATCCACCCGCCGGATTTCCTGGACAATCCTGAAACTTGATTTCCCCGGGTGTCCGGCATAGGTCCTGATTTCCAGTTCCCCGGGATAGTACAGCGGTCGGTGGTAGGTGCACCAGCAATGGACGACAGAGGTCTCGACCCCGGCTTTGCCGCTGCGCCCCAGGTTGCCGTACCATTCGATACGCGCCTGTTCAAGGTAACGGAAGAAAACGGTGTTGTTGACATGCCCCATCGCATCCATATCTCCCCAGCGTATCGGTATCCTTGAAACAAATACCTGTTTCATGTCTATTAATGGATTCTCTTCCATATGATATGCTCCTCGATGCTTTAAATCATAATGATAAGATGGATATGGTGCCGTTTGCCGGAAATTCAAGCGGTTTCTGATGCCATATCCCTATGATCTCAACTGAATGGAAATGACCCGACAGGAACAGGACAGCCTTGGGCCCCGCGAGGCCATGGCGTACGATGTCATTGTGGTGGG
>CALGGD010000132.1 GCA_937916185.1 uncultured Oxalobacter sp.
TTCTGTTCTGGCTTTGCCATTGATGTTTGGCCAGCCGGCAGCCCTTGCTGAACCAGATGGCACACCTGCTCTGGCGGAAACGGCTGTTGACCGGCAGTCTTTTACACTGGCTCTGCAGCAGGCGGAGGCAGGTGATGCCAGGGCGCAGTACGATGTCGCCCGTTTTTACCAGACAGGGAAAGGGGTTGCGCCAGACCATGCGAAAGCGGTTGAATGGCTGGCCAAGGCGGCGGAACAGGGGCTGATGGAGGCAGAGACTTCGCTGGGCAGTGCCTATGACCTGGGGATGGGCGTGCCGATCAGCAACCGGAAGGCGGTTTACTGGTGGCAGAGGGCGGCAAGACAGGGCAGCGCGTTTGCCTTGAGGTGTCTGGGCTATTCCTATATCGAAGGCAGGGGCGTTGCCCAGAACAACCTGTATGCCTACGTTGTCTGGAAACAGTTGCCTTCTGATGACCCTGAAGCGGCGGATGTGCTGCGGGTGCTCCGCAAGAACCTGTCAGCAGAAGAGACCGCCAGGGGCGACAGCATGACATTGGAAGAGGTGTTCCAGGGCAGATGATGTGCCAGCCTGTCCAATCAATTGAACACCAGG
This sequence comes from uncultured Oxalobacter sp., assembly GCA_937916185.1. Taxonomy (GTDB): domain Bacteria; phylum Pseudomonadota; class Gammaproteobacteria; order Burkholderiales; family Burkholderiaceae_D; genus Oxalobacter. The sequence goes on from CALGGD010000132.1 coordinate 596, forward strand.
CCGCTGCCGAACCAGCAGAAGGTCGCAATGACAACCGTGGCGATCAGGTTGAGCCAGAAGCCGGCCCGTATCATTTCACCGATACGGATATGCCCGGTGCTGAACACAATGGCGTTCGGTGGGGTGGCAACAGGCATCATGAATGCGGCGGATGCGCCGAAAGTGGTCGCGAGCAGCAGGATTTCCGCTGGGATGCCGATGGGTTTTGCGGCAACGGAAAGCAAGGGGATCATGGTTGCCGCAAGGGCGGTGTTGGATGTGATTTCGGTTGCGAAAACCACCAGTGCCGTGATGCCCAGGATGATGACAAAGCCAGGCATACCTGCCAATGCTGTTGCCTGGGCACTCAACAGGCCGTCACAGCCTGTCTTGGAAATGGCGGAAGCCATCGAAAGGCCGCCACCGAACAGCAGCAGCAGGCCTAAAGGCAGCTGGCGGCATTGTTCCCATGTCAAGGTGCGCTGGTTCATCTTGAGGTTCAAGGGCATGAGGAAGAGCAGTAGGCCGCCGATGATGGCAATGGAAGCGTCTGAGATGCCTGCGAACGGGCGGGTGCCATCAGACAGGGTGGCCATCTTGATGTAGGGGCTTGAAATCCAGAGGATGACGGTGACCAGGAAGATGCCCAGCACCAGTTTCTCGCCCCGGGACATGGCGCCCATTTTCTGGATTTCATTGTTGATCCATTCCCGTCCTCCCGGGATTTCATCAATCTGGTTGCGGTACAGGATTTTATTGAGCAGCAGCCAGGTGAGCGGCAGCAGGGTCAGCATCAACGGCAGGCCGAGTTTCATCCAGTCCAGCACGGAGACTTCGAGGTTGTAGGTATGTTCCATGAAACGGACAAAAATGCCATTGGGCGGTGAACCCAGGACAGTGCCCATGCCGCCGATGCTGGCGCCATAGGCGACGCAGAGCAGCATGCAGATGGCGAAGTTGTGTTCTTTACGGTTGGAGCGCATCCCGCCATGGCATTCGGTCTGGAACAGGCGGAGGACGGCTGAGACGATCGGCACCATCATGGCTGCGGTCGCGGTGTTGGAGACCCACATTGCCAACAGGGCGGTTGCAATCATCATCCCGGCACTGATCTGCTGCGGTTTTGTGCCCATGATGCGGATGGTGTACAGCGCGAGGCGGCGGTCAAGGTTCCACCGTTGGATGCCGGCGGCAAGCAGGAAGCCGCCCAGGAACAGGAAAATCGTGCTGCTGCCATAAGGGATGCAGGTGTCTTTCAGGGAAGCGATGCCCAATATCGGGAATACGGCAACAGGAATGATGGCTGTGGCGGCGATGGGGATGGCTTCTGTGAACCAATAGATGCCCATCAGTACGACAACAGCAAGACAGGCTTTTGCCGCATGGCTGAATGGCAGGGTCTCCCCCAGTGCATTGGTATAGGTGTCCGGCAGCATGAAATAGACGGCTATCGCAATGATTGGGCCGATGACCAATGCAGAATACCTGAGGTTACGGAAAAACCGCCCGATCCTGCCGGACATCGGATTGAAGCCTCTCCGTATCACAAAAACTCTCCCTGCTTGGTTGCACTGTTGCTGTTTTCGGTGTATCCGGCAGTTCAAATCCGGCATTGGACACCAATAGACCATTATACGACACTCATGGCGTTAAATAACACCGCAGCCTGCTGGAAACCTATCGGTTTTCAGGGAAAGAAAATCTGGAAATCTGGAATGTTTCCGGGTTTCCACCGTTTTTCCTGAAAAGGAAAGGTTCCTGCCATGGTTGGACAGGCGGTGCCGATGCCGTTGCCTGATGAGGCGGGTGCATAATATCATGGCTGTGTCGGTATTTGGCTGACTGTCTTGATGGAAATGGAAAAGAGAGCATGAACTGGTTGGTGGACCTGATTGATTACGGGGTGGTGGGTGTCCTGCTGATCCTGTCTATTGTGGTTGTCGCTCTGTCGATAGAGCGTTTCCTCTTTTTCAAAGGCGTGGCGATGGAAGCCTATACTTCCCGGAACAAACTGGAGTATGACCTGTCCAGGCACCTGCATATCATTGGCACGATTGCCGGGAATGTCCCCTATGTCGGGCTGCTTGGCACGGTGCTGGGCATCATGGTCACTTTTTACCAGATCGGGACGACCGGTTCGATGGACTCCCGGACAGTCATGGTCGGACTGGCATTGGCGTTGAAAGCCACCGCCATCGGATTGACAATCGCTATTGTTGCGGTGATGCTGTACAACATGCTTGTCCGCCGTGCGAAGGACATTCTCCTGTTATGGGATGCCGCCCATGAAAAATAGTTTCGATGGGAAGGATGGGCTGACCGAAATCAATATGGTGCCGCTCATCGATGTCATGCTGGTGCTGGTGGTCATCCTGTTGATGACGGCGGCTTTTGTGGTGCCCAATATGACTGCTGAAGGTATCCATGTCAGCCTGCCGCAGGCACAGAGTGCCCAGGCTGTTGCTGCTTCTCCTGTCCAGGTCGAGCTGGATGCCGAAGGCAGGCTGTCTGTCGATGGGCAGCCGGTGGCGGTTTCCAACCTGCCTGCGGTGTTGGCGGATATGCCCCGGGAACGGCCAGTGCTGATTGCCGCTGACAAGGCGGTGCAGCTGCAGGCATTTGTTGCTGTCATGGATACCCTCCGGCAGCAGGGGTTCACACGGATCAGTGTGCGGACACAGCGATGAACCGCCTTGCCAAGGGACTGCTGCTTTCAGTGATTGCCCATATGGCTGTGATTGGGGCGGTCTGCCTGTTGGTAGGGGCGGGGCAGCCTGAAGGCAATCTGGTGGAGGTGGACCTTGCAGCCGTCGGTTTCCATGATGGTAAAGGCGGGGGAGGTGGCATGTCGGGGAATGGCTCCGGCAATAACCATGCACCAGCCATGGCAGACCAGCCTGATGTCAAGGCGGCAGATGCCTCATCCACAGAACAGCCACTTGCCAGACGGGAATTGCTTGATGCCAGGCGGTCTGATGTTATTCCACCAAAAGCCGGCGGTGAGGCAGATGCCCGGATAGACAATCCTTCACAAGGGGCTGGCGATGGTTCTGCAACGGTGCGTAGCGGTGGCAATGGGATTGGCACTGGGACAGGTTCGGGCATCGGTTCCGGCAGTGGTACTGGCGGTGGGGCAGGTTCCGGTGCAGGCGGAGGCGGGAATCTCAGCCATTATGTTGCCGCCAATTACAGTTATATCCTTGCCCATATCCAGCGTCAGGTGGTTTATCCCAGCCAGGCACGGATGATGGGGATTTCCGGCAAGGCGGTCTATTCGTTCATCATCCGGCAGGATGGTCATATCGACAGCCTTTCACTGGTCAGCAGTGCAGGGTTTGATTCCCTGGATGCAGCGGGGCTGAAAGCCATCCGGAAAGCAAGCCCATTTCCTGCGCCACCGGCGCCAGCCCGTATCAGGGTACCGATTGTCTTCTCTTTGCATTGAGGCGGTTGGCCTGCTGCTGGCGGTGGGCGGGCTTGGCAGGTGGGGGGATATCAGCGTCGGGGAATCCGGTTGTCATCCAGGTCATCTTCAGCATACCACCAGGCATGCTGAGAAACGGTTGCCCAACTGCCGCCATGGCGGTAGATGAACCGGATGCCATGCCGTCGGCAGAAGTTCACAAATTCAAGGCGTTCCATGCTGCCCAACAGCCAGAGCAGCCCGCCCTGTGAACGCTTGTCGTAATACCGGAGCCCTGCCGCTTTGATGAGTTCCACCACATCGACCTTGGATTCCCGTGCGGCTTTGCGTGCCGCTTCCAGTTTGAGCTGGGTGAAAGCGCGGATATCTGGTTTTGCCTTTGGTTTCATCGGGTTGCTGGATGCAGGATCAGTTCGGTGATTTCAGAAGGTTTGCCCAAACGGATCAGGAAGCCGTTCCATAACCCTGTCCCGTTGCTGACATACAGTTTCATGCCATCGACATCATACAGCCCGGAGACATAGCCATCGTTGAACATCTGGTTCAGCCAATGGATGCCGAGTACCTGCCCACCATGGGTATGCCCTGAGAGCTGCAGGTCCACACCGGCTGCGGCATTGGCATCCGATCCTTTCGGCTGGTGTGCCAACAGGATGACGGGAACACCTTCCGGCTTGCCTGAGAGGGCCTTCTTGAGGTCGGCATTGGAGAAGTTGCCCAGGCTTGTAAAGCTGTTAAGTGACGTGAGCATGTTCAGGTTAGCCCAGTCCTTCTCGCTGTAGAG
>CALGGD010000133.1 GCA_937916185.1 uncultured Oxalobacter sp.
TCATCTTCCAGCATCGCATCCAAGGAATCGAAAATATCCGTTTTTTCAGAAAAAGAAGGCGATATTGTGACATTCAACGCACTGGGTACATCCCCTTTTTTCAGTAACCCCAGTCTGTCATGGGGCAGCAGTCTCTCCCGGAGGTCAGGACGTTTCCGTTCACCTTTCAGGATATTTGCCAGCCTGCGCTCGTCAGGCATATCTGAATCAGGTTCTCTTCCATTAGCTTCCACAAAAGCCATCACCGCACGGAAATTATCCAGTGCCAGGTCACCGCTTTTCTTGCCACTGACCTTTGGCTTCTTCTTTTCGTCAGGCGTGATGCCAAACGCCAGCGCATCTGCCAGCAGGTCATCAAAGGAATCGAAAAAAACACCCGTCATTCAGGCTCCCTGCTGTTTTTTTGCCAATGCCTGCCGGATAAACGCCAGCACTTCACCCAACCGGACTTCATAATCGTCATTGGCAGAAATCGAAGGTTCCCGATTGCACTTCTTGATGAAGGCTTTAATCTCAGGCCATAGCGCTTTCGCTTCCATCTCAGTCACATCGCTGCGTTTCGTGACCACGATATCCTGAATAGTCTTCAGCATCGTCGGTGTGACCGCCTTGCTCAGGATTTCATAGGCATCCTGGAACGGATTGAACTGGTCAATCAGGTCAAGGTTCAGCTGCTGCACATTGATGAAACGGTCTGTCCCTTTGACAAACTGGTTGGAACCTTTCAGTGCCTCATCACCGGTCCCAGTCTGGGAAACGCCACCATTGCCTTGACTACCCGGCTTAGGCTGCATCGGAGTGAACAGGTTGGGAACCGGGATATTGGATTTCGCCGCCATCTGCGCAACGACCAGTCGGCTCAGATACTGCGATTCTTCCTGATTCAGTTCAGGGTGTGTGGTCAGGACAATCTTCGGTAAATCTTCATAGGTGAAGAGTTTCGCCTGCTCCGGCTGCACAATCGGACGGTTCACCGTTTCCGGCTGGGTGGTCAGCATCTTCTCGATAATCTGGTCAACAGCACCTTCCTGCAACAGTTTGGCGACCTTGGGCGGTATCGGTGCCTTGCTGTCATCAATGATGATGGTCGTGCCCTCTTCTTTGCCCGCCTGGAGCTCCGCCAGTG
>CALGGD010000134.1 GCA_937916185.1 uncultured Oxalobacter sp.
GATTCCGGCTGGCCGTCCATGGAAAGAACGCTCGTAGCCGATAAAACCACCTGCAATGAGCGCACAGACCAGCTTCACCGTCACCAGGAGATAGGGCAGTTCCGTGGATGCTGCAATCTGGACACCTTCAAGACCCAACAGGGTATCAATCATTGGCAAAACCCTCAATCACGGATGAATTCAATGTTGAATGTCTTGTATTCCGGCTTCTGCCTCAGCGTCCTGGAAAGGATCTCAAATGAATCCAGCTTGGACGAACGGATAGTCATATTGAGTTCACAATCCGCCCCACCATTGATAATCTGGTGGTTCATGTTCCCAATCATCTCGAGCTTATGCTCTGACAGGAGTTTCAGGAAATCCTCATCCTGTATTATGCTGTCCCTGGCAAAAGTCACCATGCAATGGGCATAGGTCCGGGAATGGATCAGCGTCTCAATCTGGCGGAAGACTGTCAGGATGACTATGGCAATCACTGTCGTGATAGTCCCGACATAGAAAAAACCGACACCGAACAGGATTCCAATCGGGGCAGTGATCCAGATGGAGGCTGCAGTCGTCAGCCCACGGATGGTCAGCCCTTCACGGAAAATAACCCCTGCACCCAGAAAACCCATGCCGGACATGATCCCCTGCATGACACGGGTCGCATCCGTCCGGTAAATACCGTCAGGCGCACCTGCCAGCCAGATAGGAAGATGGACAATCACCTGGACCAATGCCGCACAGGCAAGGCAGACGATGCTGTGTGTCCTGAATCCCGTCGGCCTGCCATGGATGGCACGCTCCAGACCAATCAAGCCACCGGCACAGACGGCACACAGCAGTTTAACGGCAACAAAAAAATAGGGGATTTCCGTAGCGGCTACAGCATTTATCATGTCTTTCCCAATACTGGCAAGGCGGATCACGTTCCAAGGAAAAAGATGTCAACTGTTGACTTTCAACAGACTCTTCCCACTATATCAGCAAAATCCATTCAATGAAAAACTTCCGACAGGAAAACCTGACAGGCAGGCAGTCCCGCCTTTTCCTCAACAGGGTCTCAACTGAAGCGGCATCCCTGCTTCTTTCCAGAATTCACTTTCGCGCTCCAGCCAGAACAACAGGGTTTCATACTGGTCAAGCCATGCCTGTGGCAAGGCAATTTCAATATGGCTGTCCACAGACACTTTCAGCCTGTCGTGCCTGAATCCGACCTTCGCATGCTGGAACATCACCGCAAGCCGCAATGCCAGGACGGCTTTCATCAGGTCCTGTGAAGCCATGAAGCCTTCCAGTTTCTTGAGATTCCCCATCTGTCCCAGGACAAGACGGCTCATCTGGTACTGTTCACGGGTTGTAAACCCTGCCATATCCGCATGTTCAAGCAGATAAGCGCCATGACGGTGATAGCCTGTCGGCGAGACGAAAATACCGACCTCGTGCAGCAACGCACTCCAATACAGCAGTTTGCGGAAATGGTCTGTCTCGGGCTGCATCAGTGAATAAACCGCCAACGCATATTCCGCAACACGTTGTGCCCGTTTTTCATCAATATGGAAACGGCTGACCATCTGCCGGACGGCCTGGTCACGGCGGTCTGTCTGGTTCGACTTGAGATAGGTATCCCATATGACCCCGACACGCAGTCCTGCCTCAATCGGGAAAATCCGGTCAATACCAAACAGCTCCATCAGGACCAGCAGGATTGTCAACCCGCCAAGAATCGAGGTGACCCGCTCAGACTTGATGCCTTCCAGCCTCAACCCATCCAGCCGTCCAACCCCTATCATCTTGGCCTGCAGTTTCCTCAGGTTCTCAAGGGTGAACAGTCCATCCCCGATCTCGTTGACAGCCAGCATCTCGCCCATCGCACGGATAGTACCGGAAGAACCATATACAGTTGTCCAACCAGCCTGGCGGTAATAATCAGCCGCATCCTCAAAACGGCTCCTGGCAAACAGCAGTGCATCATCAAACGATGGCGAATCAATCCTGCCTTCCGGGAAAAAGCCCAAGCTCTGATGCACGGTACCGACAGGGAAAGACTCCACCCGCTTAATGTCATTGCCATGGCCGACAACCAGTTCCGTTGAGCCACCACCGATGTCAATCACCAGACGTTTCTCATCCGCCACCTTCAGCACATTGGCAACACCCAGATAAATCAGACGTCCTTCTTCTTCGCCTGAAATGACATCAATCGGGTAGCCCAGCAGTTTTTCCGCCTCCGCCAGAAAATCCTGGGCATTCTTGGCAACACGGAACGTGTTTGTGGCGACAGCACGCACCTCTGCCAGTGGATACGGTTCAAGGAATGACCTGATGCGGCGGATTGACGCCAATCCCCTTTCAACCGCTTCAGGCGTCAGCATACCGCTTTCATCCAACCCTGCCGCCATGCGGTTGGATTCACGGGTACTCCTGAAGACCTTTATCGTCCCATCCTCCACATTGCCGATATGGGCACGGAAACTGTTGGATCCCAGATCAATTGCCGCAAACATCTGAATCTCCTTCCAAAGGAAGCCCAAAACCCCCTTTTTCATCAAGCATGGCATCTATTATGCCAGCGAACCCAGACGGATTCCCTAAAAAATCCACTTTCCACCAGGCAGGAGACCGCTTGCCCCAAAAGCAAACGGCCATATATATCAGACCCATACCTTATATTAAACCCAAATTATGAATATAAATATAAACCGCGTATACTTCCTGTGAACATTCTATGGGACACTCCCTGAAAGACTGGTACAGCGTCCGCCACCATTGAAACAACCCTGGTCATGTTTGCAATCGTCTGGTTTCCCGCATTGATCTGCCTGTGCTCAGGCTACTTCTTTATGAGTGTCGCCCCGCTCAGCACCCAGTTCATGTCGCTTTTCGGGGTCGGTTATGCCGGATTGTCACTCTTTCTCAGCGGGCTGCTCTGGGCACACAGCTTTGTCCAACTGCCCGCCGGGTTGATTCTCGACAGGATTGGCGCCTACAAAGGCTTTCTCATCGCCATCACCATCGCTTTCATTGCCAATGTCCTGCCCTTCCTTGCCGCAGACAGCATCATGCTTGCCACAGGACTCCGGTTCCTGGCAGGGCTCAGTTCCGGCTCCCTTTTCCTGATCGGCGTCAAGATGATCGGTATGCAGGCACCGCCTGACAAAGTCGCCCAGGCCCAAGGCATCCAGGGAGCAGCTTTCTGCCTGGGCACCATGCTGCCGTTCATCACCCTACCCCATTTTGGTGATGAGGCATGGCGTTTCTCTTACATCATCCCCGCTGTCCTTTCTGTCCTGACCGTGGCACTTTCCCGCCTGCTGCCTGAAAAAATCAGGGAAACAGGGCATGGCAGCGGCGGGGGAGCATCCAAGCTGTTTTCCGCCCTCAAGACCGTCTCAACCTCCATGCCGATATGGACGCTTGGTATTTTCCACGGTTTTTCTTATGGCACCCTCAACAATCTGGGGCAATGGCTGCCATCCATCCTTGCGGACATCCATGGCAACAGCACGGCTGTCGCCTGGAGCCTTGCGACAGGTGCCGTCCTGCTGATCGGCACCCTCAGCCGTGCCAGCGGCAGCTCGCTGCTGAAATGGCTGTCGAAAAACGCCATCATCAGCATTTCTGTCCTTGCCATCGGCATCCTCTACATCACCCTTGGCCTTACCGGCAATGTCTATATCGGTCTGGCGGTCGGTTTTGGCCTTGCCATCCTTGGTGGATGCAACTATGGCTCCATTTTCAGCATGACCGGCAACATCATGTCCCCGATGTACCTGGCGACCGCAGCCGGCTTCATGAACATGATTGCCAATATTGCCAATGTCCTGCTCACCATCATCCTGGGCACCGTGCGGGAATACACCGGCAGTTTCAGCATGGCACTCATTGCAGCCGGCATCACAGCCCTCTCCGTCTGGCTCATCGGAGGCCGTATCATCAGCAGGATCCGTGAAAACACGTCCATGGCATCAGGCTGAGCAGCCATATGGTTCTCCCAGAACCTGAAAAAACAACAGCCCTTCCCCCGTGACAGGAGGAAGGACCGCCCTGTTTTCCTTTTCCTGACCCTGACCGTCAGAAAGGAATATCATCATCCATAGGGATATTCGGTGGCATCCCGCCACCAGCCTGGGGCTGCTGGGGCTTTCCTGCATTCTGGCGGGGAGCCGGCTGCTGGGAACCACCATCATAACCTCCAGCAGGATCGCCATTGCCCTGACGGGACCCCAGCATCTGCATCTGCTCAGCAATGATATCGGTTGAATAACGTTCAATACCGTCCTTGCCGGTATATTTGCTGGTCCTCAGACGCCCCTCGACATAGACCTGGGAACCCTTTTTCAGATACTGACCGGCAATCTCCGCCAGCTTGCCGAAAAAGACAACGCGATGCCATTCCGTGTTCTCGATCCTTTCTCCTGTCTGACGGTCTTTACGTGAATCAGTTGTTGCAACCGACACACGTGTCACTTGTTCTCCGCTTGGCGAATAACGGCTTTCAGGGTCACGCCCCAGATTGCCGACAATAATCACCTTGTTGATTGATGCCATGGCATTCTCCTGATTGGGAAATCAATAAAAAAGACTGTGGATAGTACAGATGCCTGCATTATAAGTCACCCGCATCCAACATTCTACTTACTGTATATACTATCATATTAGTAACAAATGCAACATGCCATTCCATTAAATAAACAACCTGTTATAATAAACAGTATCAAAAGCGTTCCGCCAACTGCTGCCAGGCACTTCAGGCAAACCGTTGCCCCATGTATTCAGGGCAGGGAACCATAAAAAGAGGAATACGCTATTATTACAAATTCCCCTGCCGGTTGAGGCGGGTACAGGAGAAAGTTGGTTTTACAGGCTTTGTTATGCAGGATCCAGAAGAAAAAATCATCATCCGTGGCGCGCGTACACACAATCTGAAAAACATCAACCTTGACCTGCCAAGGAACAGGCTGATTGTCATCACCGGGCTGTCCGGGTCAGGCAAGTCGTCCTTGGCTTGCGACACCCTGTATGCAGAAGGGCAGCGGCGTTATGTGGAATCACTCTCCGCCTATGCCCGGCAGTTCCTGCAACTGATGGAAAAACCCGATGTTGACCTGATTGAGGGTCTTTCCCCCGCCATCGCCATTGACCAGAAATCGACATCGCACAATCCCCGTTCGACAATCGGCACCGTCACGGAAATCTATGACTACCTTCGCCTGCTTTTTGCCCGGGTTGGAACACCGCACTGCCCCGACCATCCTGACCATGCCCTTGCTGCACAGTCTGTTTCCCAGATGGTGGATGCCACCCTGGCATTGCCAGAGGGAACCCGGCTGATGATCCTGGCACCTGTCATCGCAGCCCGGAAAGGTGAGCACAGCGACCTGTTTGAACAGCTGCAGGCACAGGGATTCATCCGTTTCAGAATCCAGAGCGGGACGAAACCGGCAGAAATCCGCCTGTCTGATGACCTGCCTGTCCTGAAGAAAAACGAGAAACACTCAATCGATGTCGTGATTGACCGTGTACGGATCAATCCCGATATCCGGCAACGCCTGGCGGAAAGTTTTGAAACCGCCCTGCGTATCGCGGATGGGAAAGCAATCATCTTCAATATGGAAACCGGGGAAGAACAGGTTTTCTCGAACCGGTTTGCCTGTCCCGAATGCGGCTGGTCACTGGCGGAACTGGAACCCCGCCTGTTCTCCTTCAACAATCCCATGGGTGCCTGTCCAGACTGTGACGGTATCGGGCATATCGAATTCTTCGACCCGAAACGGATTGTTCAGCATCCAAGCCTCTCGCTGGCTGCAGGTGCGCTGAAAGGCTGGGACAGGCGCAATCCCATGCTGTTCCAGATGCTCCAGTCAATCGCCACGCACTATGGCTTCGACCTGGACACCCCTTTCCAGGAACTGCCTGAATCCATCCAGCATATCCTGGTCTTTGGCTCTGGCGACGAGAAAATCCCATTCATCACCCTCAACCGTCAGGGCATGCCATGGATACGGGAACATCCTTTTGAGGGTGTCCTGCACAACCTGGAGCGCCGGTTCAGGGAATCAGATTCCTTGGCCATCAAAGAAGAACTGGCGAAACTGATCGGTGAACGCCCTTGCCCAACCTGCCATGGCGCAAGGCTGCGCCGGGAAGCGCTTTCCGTCTGCATCGGCGAAAACAGCCAGAAACGCGCCATCCATGAAGTGACCCGCATGTCCCTGGGTGAGGCATTGCACTACTTTGAGACACTGTCCCTGACAGGTGCCAAGAAAACCATTGCCACAAGAATCCTCAATGAAGTGGTCTCACGCCTGCGTTTCCTCAACAATGTGGGGCTCGATTACCTGTCTCTGGAACGCAGTGCTGAAACACTGTCTGGCGGCGAATCCCAACGGATCCGGCTGGCATCACAGATTGGCAGCGGCCTGACCGGTGTCATGTATGTCCTGGATGAACCCTCAATCGGCCTGCACCAGCGTGACAACGGCCGCCTCATCGCCACCCTGAAACACCTGCGGGACATCAGCAACACCGTGATTGTGGTGGAGCACGACAAGGACATGATG
>CALGGD010000135.1 GCA_937916185.1 uncultured Oxalobacter sp.
CATCTATGGCATCCGTCACACGGCTGTGCCAAAGCTGGCTGGGCTGGAGCAGGAACACGTCTAGCTGGCTGATGGCATCGCGCATGGCATTGTAGCGGCGGAAGAAGGTGGTGAGGCCTACAATCAGACCCAGCACCACGCCAAAGAGGACGATGCCGGCTATCACCTCGAAACTGAGGGGACCGATGTGCTGCTTCTGGTAGGCTTCCCAGAGGAAATAGCACGTCCACAGGGCACTGAAGGGTAAGGCCACATAGAGCTGCTTCACATTGAGCTTCCGCAGCTGCACCAGCGCTGCCCCACTGCCAGAAGGTCGGCCTCTGGGCGCAGCTGACGCTGCACATCCACGTTGAGCTTCAGCTGGAACAGCACCGTGGCCAGCACATAGAGGGCGGTGACGATGCAGAACGGCCACGAGAAGCCGCAGAGCGCACGGAATACCCACAGCACCAAGGGTATCTCCAGCAGACCGATGATGACGACTATCCACCCCACCCTGTTCACGGTGTTCATCTTCTGCTGCACCACGTGACGGATGATCTGTTCGTTCACTATGCGCTGATCGTCGAGCTTGCCTTTCAAGAGGCCGATTTGCTGACGCATTTCTTCAAAATCATTGTTGTTTTCCATCGTTTTCTGGTTTTTAATCGTTCATTTCTTTCAGTTGTTTTCTGATGCGGAGCAGTCGCATGGAAACGGCTTTCACCGTGATGCCCGTGATGGCAGCTATCTCCTCGTAGCTCAGGCTCTCCAGCCAGAGCAGCACGATGGCCCTGTCGAAGAACCCCAGCCGGCCAATGCGTCGATAGAGCTGCTTGATCTGCAGGGTGTCAGCGTCACGGTCTTCGAAGAGGTTCACGTCCATGTCCAAGGGCAGGGCGTCACGCTTCTTCTTGCGCTCACACGTGATGCAGGTGTTCAGGCTCACGCGGTAGATCCACGTCTTGACGTCGCTCTCGCCCTTGAAAGAGTCTAAGCCCTTCCAAAGGTTGATGAGCACCTCCTGGAAGAGGTCATTCACCTCCTCCTGGTCTTTGGAGAACATGTAGCACACCGTGAAAATGGTGCTTTTATGGGCCTCCACCATCTGCGAAATCTGGTTTCCAGTGTTTCCATACTACGTTTTTCGCATAAGTTCTTTTGTTAGTTAGACGCAGGAATCTGCAGAAAACCTCAAGGATTTTGAAAAAAAACGAGGGCTATGCGCATTTTCCAACGGCATAGCCCTCTTCACCATTAACATTTCCGTATGAAAAAGTTTACTTGTTCTTCAGCAAATCGCGTATTTCAGTGAGCAGAGTTTCCTCAGCGCTTGGTGCTGGAGGTTCTGGTGCAGGAGCAGGCTCCTCTTCTTTCTTGCGGTTCAGCTTGTTCATGGCCTTGATCATCAGGAAGACGCAGAGCGCCACGCAGATGAAGTCCACGATGTTCTGTATGAACTGGCCGTAAGCCACCACAGACTGACCAGCCTCCTGAGCCTCTGCCAGAGTAGCATAAGTGCCCTCACCGCTCAGCTTCACGAAGAGATTGGTGAAATCTACACCGCCCGTACACAGGCTGACGATAGGCATCAGCACGTCGCTTACCAATGAGCTGACAATCTTACCAAATGCACCGCCGATGATCACACCGACAGCCATATCCACAACATTGCCTTTAAGGGCGAATTCCTTGAATTCCTGTAAAAAAGATTTTTTTTCTTCCATGATGATCTTGATTGAAAAGTTGGGATGTTTTCGGATATTCAGTCTTCAGACAATGCGTCCTAGGCGGAGGATAAACCGATTCGGTTATGCTAACACGCTGACAGTGAAAAATCCATCATCATGCAATAGGGAAAGACTCCTGTTTCACCTTTCAGGAACCTTGCAGGAAAGCGTCTTGCAGAAAACCTCCACCCCCTCTGATATCTGTTGGCAGACCTCCCTGAAAACGATGAAAGGATATCCATAGGGGTCTTCCACATCTGTCCCTTCACAGAGCCGCCTGACTTCCCCTTTGAACCCTGGGAACCGGCGTTGGACAATCCTGACCTGATCCTGTTCCATTGTCAGTACAATATCAACGCCTTCCAGAAGGTCTTCAGTCAGATGCTGTGCACGGTGGTCACTGATGTCAATGCCATGCTCAGCCATCGCCCTGACCGAATAATCATCTGCACTCCAACCTTGGGTTGCCCATTCCAGTCCCGCTGAGGCTATCTTTGCGTCAGGGAGCCGTTCTTTCAGAAAAGCCTCCGCCATCGGGCTTCGGCAGATATTCCCGAGACAGATCACCATGATATTCCATGCCATGCCAGTATCCTCCCCCCGTATTGGAACATATATCCAGAAGTCGATTATGAATTAAAGACCGGAAACTATCATAATATGAATCACAAACAAGCTATAATCTGTAATAAGAAGCCGATTATCTGTCAACCTTGAATGGAGGATACCATGCCAGAAAAACGCTGCATTCTCACAGCAACAGATATGTCAGACTGGGCAAAGTTTGCTGAAGTCAGAGGTGCTGAACTGACAAAACACCTTGGAAATGCGGAAATGCTCCTCGTCAACGTCCAAGAGCAGAGTGGTCTCGACTTCTATGCCATGCTGATGGCGAGTCAGGTCCTCACACAGGACCTGATCCGGCAAGAAGCGGAAAAGACCCTTGCAGAAACCGCCAGACGGCTTTCTGAAGAGAAGGGCATTACTGTTACGCCAATCATCCGTACCGGTAAAGTACCGAATGAGATTCAGGCATTGCTTGAAGAAAAGAAAGCATCACTGCTGGTCATCGGTGCCCATGGGCAGGGATACCATTTCATGCCGATTATCGGGAATATTCCGGCGAAACTGGTTCAAGGCAGCCCATGTCCTGTACTCATCATCCGTCAGGAAGAAATCCGTCCTTATAAACGGGTCTTGATACCGATTGACTTCTCAGAAGTCTCCATCAATCAGGTCACACAGTCCCTGCCGTTCATCCCTGAAGATTCAGAAATCATCCTGATGAGTGTTTGTGAATCCCCTTGTGCCAGCCGACTGCGTTATGCGAACATCACAGTGGAAATCCTTGAGGAATACCGCAAGAAGGTCAAGACCGAAGCTTTGGAAAAAATCAATCAGTTGATAGAAGCCTTGGATTCCCCAAGAAACCTGCAGGCTCAGGTTGAGATCGGTATTCCACATCAGGTGATTCTTGACTATATCCGAAAATACGATATTGATCTGCTGGTGTTGGGCAAACATCCCCGAAACAGGCTCGAAGAATACCTGGTCGGCAGCACTGTCCACTATGCACTCAATGAAGCTGAATGCGATGTGATGATTACAACCCCTGCATAATCAGATGTATCAAGACAAGGGAAGTCCCTAAACCGGTTCTGAGGAGTTTTTTGGCAGCCTGCCCGCCTGATGAAGGGACTGTTAAAATGGGGCTTTCCTTTCTTATCGTCTGAGACCGCATGACAATCGTGCCATGTCTGAAAAACCAACGGTAACCACAATGCTCAAGAAACGTATCAGTCTGTTCATCCTTGGACTGTTCGCCAGCGCATTGCTGTTGGCAGGATGCACAAAACCCCCGGCTGTCGTGAAGCAGGAAGGCCCTGAAGAAGTGGTTCGCCAGACCATACAAGCCCTTGTCGAAGCGAATGCCACCAGATATGCGGAACTCTTGGACATTCCAGAATCCTCGCTTAACGCAACTTGGAAAATCCGTGCTTTCCAGAAACAGACAAAACGTCAGGTCAGGAAATTCGCCAGGCAAGCCAGAAGATTGGGCGGCCTGAAGTCCGTGGATTTTGGGAAAGAAGACATCCGGTACACCCATATGGTTGCAAAAGATGATGGTACAGTGACATTTGAGCCAACCACCTTTGCCAACGCGGTTGCCGGTGATACCGCCGAGGTGACCGTCAAGATTACCTATGGCAACATGTCGAGCGATACAAAGGTTTTCCGGCTCACAAAGAAACAGGTTGGTTGGCTGTTGAATGCTGAGTGAACCACGTTCCTTCAAACCGGTTCCTGATTAATACAATATTGATTTGCTGGTTAATTGATTTCATTGGGCATACGTTTCTTCCATTTCCTGAAAACCAGACTGGTTCTATCACTGTAGTGAAAAGATGGATGCCCCCCATCAAAATGACATAGGCACCGATGCGTTAAAGAATGATTTTCTGCCAGACTGACAGTTTTTCCTCAAATGTA
Organism: uncultured Oxalobacter sp.; assembly: GCA_937916185.1. Classification (GTDB taxonomy): domain Bacteria; phylum Pseudomonadota; class Gammaproteobacteria; order Burkholderiales; family Burkholderiaceae_D; genus Oxalobacter. The sequence goes on from CALGGD010000135.1 coordinate 4,200, forward strand.
CGGCTGGCATAGGCGGGCGAGGAAGAGGGCAGCAGCAGTGTCTGGTAACCCGCACCGGCAAGACGGGCGGCATAGGCACCGGCGACTTTCCCATTGAAACAGACTTTCTTCAGCAAGGGGCATTCCCGTTTCAGCCTTGCAAAATCATTTGGAACCGCCTTGCGTATCCGTGCATCAAGACTGCCTTCACGTTCACACATCGTAATCACATCCCATAGACCGATACGATGCGAAAGCAGACGTTGCAGACGGCTTTCATAATCCAGTGAAACCAAGTCATCGTCCAAGACCTTGGAAAGCAGGGGCCAGAACTGGTTGCGTGGATGCGCATAATACTGACGCTGTGCCAAAGACTCCCTGCCGGGAAAACTGCCAAGAATCAATGTATGGATATCTTGAGATAAAACCGGCGGAAAACCGTTCAGGGGTGGCAGGGGAATAGGTTTCTGGCGCATAAAGGGAATAGGGAATCAGGGCGTTTCTTCAACACAGGAAACCATCTTATCAGAAAAGCCTCGGTGAAAAGGCAAAAGAAAAGCCGACATTGCTGCCGGCTTTGGATACCTTGGAAGACACCAGGTCACTTGATCTTGGTTTCCTTGTACAGGACGTGCTTCCTAGCCTTGGGGTCAAACTTCGTGATTTCCAGTTTGCCCGGGGTGGTGCGTTTGTTCTTGGTGGTCGTATAGAAATGACCGGTACCCGCTGTGGATTCCAGCTTGATTTTTTCTCTGCCTGCTTTAGCCATGTCAGAAACTCCTCAGAAATTCAGATAATGATCAGATTTTTTCGCCGCGTGCGCGCATGTCGGCGAGGACAGCCTCGATGCCGAGCTTGTCGATGATGCGGAGCCCTGCATTGGAGATGCGCAGGGAGACCCAGCGGTTTTCAGATTCGACGAAGAAACGGCGGCGGTGCAGGTTTGGCATGAAGCGCCGTTTGCTGACGTTGTGGGCGTGAGAGATCTTGTGACCGGATACAGGTTTTTTCCCGGTGACCTGACAGACACGAGCCATTGTAAATACCTCCAGAAAAGATTGAGAAGCCGCAATTCTATCGACAAGAATCAAAAAATGCAAGAAAAATCCAATAAAAACATGATATTGCATGGATATATTGTGTCCTAATAACTAATTTAAAGATACAAATAGACGGTTTCAATCGATGGCGGTGACGTGTTGGAAAGGCGGGGGAAAGCCGGTTTCCCGATGTTGTTTTTTGCGCACGCTGTTGCGGAGTACCGGCTTGTTTTCCAAGAGATGCCGTGCAGGAAAGCCCTGAAAAAGCTATAATCTGATTTTGGAAAAATAGGATAGAAGCCATGCGTTTACTCAAAAAAGCACTCACCTTCGATGATGTGCTCCTCGTTCCAGCACATTCCACCATCCTGCCTAAAGACGCTGACCTGCGGACAAAGCTGACCAAGGAAATCGCCTTGAATATCCCTTTGCTTTCCGCCGCGATGGATACCGTCACAGAATCCAACCTCGCCATTGCGATGGCAAGGCAGGGGGGTATCGGCATCATCCATAAGAACATGAATGCCGCAGAACAGGCGAAGGAAGTTGACCGGGTCAAACGGTTTGAAGCCGGTGTCGTGACCGATCCAATCACCATTCCGCCAAGCATGAAGATCCGTGAAGTGATTGCCTTGTCCCAGCAGTACGGCATCAGCGGTTTCCCGGTTGTCCAGGGACCTAACCGTACTGTTGTCGGTATCATCACCAACCGTGACCTCCGTTTTGAGGAAGAGTTGGATGTCGCTGTCCGTGAGCGGATGACCCCCCGTGAAAAACTGGTGTACATCAAGGAAGGCCAGTCCCTGCAGGATGCGAAACGCCTGATGAACCGTAACCGTCTTGAACGGGTGTTGGTTGTCAATGACCGTTTTGAGCTGCGTGGCCTGATCACTGTCAAGGACATCAAGAACACCAACGATTATCCATTTGCCTCCAAGGACAAATATGGCAAATTGCTGGTCGGCGCAGCAGTCGGCGTCGGCCCTGACAATGATGAACGGATTGAAATGCTGGTCAATGCCGGTGTTGATGTCCTGGTTGTCGATACCGCACATGGTCATTCCAAGGGTGTCCTTGACCGTGTGAAATGGGTCAAGCTCCATTATCCGGATGTCCAGGTCATTGGTGGCAACATTGCGACCGGTGATGCTGCCCGTGCATTGGTTGACCATGGCGCTGATGCGGTCAAGGTCGGTATCGGTCCAGGTTCCATCTGTACCACCCGTATCGTTGCCGGTGTCGGTGTGCCGCAGATTACAGCAATCTGTGATGTGGCTGAAGCCTTGAAGGGGACTGGTGTTCCCTGTATCGCTGACGGCGGTATCCG
>CALGGD010000136.1 GCA_937916185.1 uncultured Oxalobacter sp.
TGTTGTGGGTTGGATGAACAACTTAAAAGTTGCTTACAAATTACTGATTCTCAACATTGTGGCAGCGATAGGTATGTTGATTTTAGGTTTTGCCGGTTATAATGCCATACAGACTGCTAAAGAAAATATAGATGAAATGTACAATAAAGACCTTATGAGCATTTACTATATTGGCAGATCACGTTATTCTACACGTTATGCGCAAGTTCAGGCGGCATTAATACCACTTACTGCAGATGAGAATTTGGCTCAATCTCGTAAAACCAAATTTGACAGTGCAGTCAAAGATATGGACGAAAACATTGTTCAGTATAGCAAGATAATTGAAGGTGACGCTGAACAGCAGGCAATTTTAAATGAAATTAAAAATGAATGGGAAAAATTTAAAGCTGTTGGCAACAAATTAATGAATATGCGTCCACCAGCAGGCGCAGCAACTGACAGACTTATAATGGCCGATCATAGGAATGCGGCAATGGCTTATTATGAAACAGACTGTATGCCTTATGCAATGTCATTAGGTGATTCTTTGTTGAAATTACAGCAAACTGCAAGCAAAAATGCAGAAGATATGCTCAAAAACAGTAATGAAGAAATTGCTGTTCTCGATACCTGAGCCAATCCCCCTGACAGCAGTGGCCGGTGGAAGCGGGAAGCCTGCAAGCAGGGGATTCAGGTCATGGAGAGTGACGGGGGTGAAAACTGCCATGGTGTCAATAACCTGTCTGATTGACTGTCATCCGTCATTCTCCGGATGGTGGCGGGACATCCGGACTCATCGGATCGTTCTCATCACTGACTTTCTTTTTCCGTTCCGTGACATCGAATTCACCGACTTTCCACAACGCCGGCCTGACCAGACCGCTCTCGAACGAATCAGGCACGCCGTTCTTGCCGTTCGGATACAGGTAATAGGTGCTGGGGCCACTGGTCACCTTGATTTCCTCAACCATCCCGCCATTGCGCCGTTCCACAATCTCGGCATTGATGTCCGGTTTACGGATGGTGATGGCAGGCTCATCGGTTTCATCCAGGATCTCTGTTCCGGCATCCGATGCAGGTTCCTGCGCATACGCACCTGGCATGGCAGCCAAAGCTGCCAGCAGCAACGCATATTTCAGCAGGAACCGGAACCGCATGGTGGACTCTCCAACAGATAGACGGACTTTATTGTAACAAACAAGTTTTACAGATTACAGATACATCAGTTTGAGCCGTTCTTCAGAGGTCAGGACGGTCAGGTCTTCATAGAAGGAAACAATCTTGTCCACCGCAACGTCAATGTCATCCGTAACCGTCATCAGGTCGATATCCCCAGCAGAAATCGTCCCTGCCTGGAGCAGGGCTTCACGGCTCCAGTCGATGAAGCCTTTCCAGAAACTGCTGCCGAAAAGGATCAATGGCAATTTACGGATCTTGCTGGTCTGCATCAGGGTCATCACCTCGCACAGTTCATCCAACGTCCCATAGCCCCCTGGGAAGACTATGAAAGCATTTGAATATTTGACCAGCCCCACTTTCCGGGCAAAGAAATGCCGGTAGTTCAGGGACACATTCTGCCAAGGATTGGAAGCCTGTTCATGGGGCAGCTCGATATTCAGCCCAACGGAAGGGGAATCCCCCTCAAAAGCCCCCATATTGGCAGCCTGCATGATGCCGGGACCACCGCCTGAAAAGACGGAGAACCCTGCGTCTGACAGCTTGCGCGCCAGTTTCACGCATTGCTCAAAATAGGGATTGTCCGATTTGAAGCGGGCGGAACCGAAAATGGTGACCGCCGCTTGGATTTCAGAAAGTTTTTCCGTGGTCTCGATAAATTCTGACATAATGGAAAACATGCTCCAGGATTCCCGCGCCTTGAGGACTGTTGCATATTTCACATCTTTGACGTCGTGCAGCAACCGCACCTTTTTTTTATTAACTTCCATATGAGCAACTCTCTGTTATTGGTTGATGGATCCAATTTCCTGTACCGCGCCTACCATGCCCTGCCTGACCTGCGCAATGCCGCAGGAGAGCCGACCGGGACAGTCTTTGGCTTTATGAATATGCTTCAACGCCTTGAAAAGGATTATCCCACAGCCTATGCCGCCTGTATATTCGATGCCAAAGGAAAAACTTTCCGCCATACGCTGTATCC
>CALGGD010000137.1 GCA_937916185.1 uncultured Oxalobacter sp.
GATAGGTGTTGATGGTATGCCCGTCTGGCAAGGCGGTCTCGACAGCATCCCATTGCAGTGGCGCAATGTTCAGGAACTGTTCAATTTTTTCAGCCATCGCAGGCAGCACAGGCTTCAGGTAAATGGTCAGGATACGGAACGCTTCCAGCAGGCAGGAACAGACCTGCTGCAGCTTGCTGGACTGTTCCGGGTCTTTTGCAAGGACCCATGGTTTGTTGGCATCGACATAAACATTCACCTGATCTGCCAGATGCATGATCTGACGCAGGGCACGTCCATATTCCCGGCGTTCGAAGCAGGCGGAAATCTCACTGGATGCTGCGCGCAGGTCTTTCAGGACAGGCATATCCAAGCCATCTGCCCCCAGATGCAGCTGCCCGCCAAAGCGTTTGGTGATGAAGCCGGAAGCCCGGCTGGCGATGTTCACGTATTTGCCAATGAGGTCAGCATTGACCCGGGCAATGAAGTCTTCACCGGTGAAATCGATATCTTCGACCCGGTCTGTCAGTTTGGCTGCCAGGTAATACCGCAGCCATTCAGGGTTCATGCCGATTTCCAGATAACGCAGCGGGGAAATCCCAGTACCACGGGATTTTGACATCTTCTCGCCATCCACCGTCACAAAACCGTGCACAAAGACATTGTCTGGGACCTTACGGTCGGCGAAATGCAGCATGGCTGGCCAGAACAGGGTATGGAAATAGATGATGTCTTTCCCGATGAAATGGTACTGTTCTGTTTCAGGGTCTGCCATGAATGATTCAAAATCCATCCCTTTCTTGCTGAACAGGTTTTTCAGGGAGGCAAGGTAACCGATCGGGGCATCCAGCCAGACATAGAAGAACTTGCCGGGGGCGTCAGGAATCTCGATGCCGAAATAGGGGGCGTCACGGCTGATATCCCAGTCGGAGAGCGTCTTGCCGTCTTCGCCGCCCAGCCATTCACGTGCCTTGTTGGCGACTTCCTGCTGGAGCCTGGATTTGCCTTCTCCCTGTCCGAGGGTCCATGTTTTCAGGAAAGCCGTACACTTTGGGTCAGACAGCTTGAAGAAATAATGTTCAGACTGTCTCATCACAGGTGCCGCACCTGTCAGGACAGAATAGGGATTGTTCAGTTCCGTCGGCGAATAGACGCTGGAACAGACTTCACAACTATCGCCATACTGGTCTTTCGCACCGCATTTCGGACATTCCCCCTTGATATAGCGGTCAGGCAGGAACATGGACTTGACCGGATCGAAGAACTGCTCAATCGTCTTGGTGTAAATCAGCCCTCTTTCCCGCAGGCGTTTATAGATGCCCTTGCTCAGTTCGTGGTTTTCAGGGCCATCTGTGGAATGCCAGTTGTCGAACTTGACCAGAAAGCCATCGAGATGGGCAGCGCGCCCGGCGGCAATATCCGCAACAAATTCAGCAGGGGATTTCCCGGCTTTTTCCGCCGCAATCATGATGGGTGCACCGTGGACATCGTCAGCACCGACGAAATAGACCTCACGTTGTTTCCCGTCATCTTTCTGCATCCGTTGGTAACGGACCCAGATATCCGCCTGGATGTATTCCATGATATGGCCGATATGGAAAGGGGCGTTGGCATAAGGCAGTGCGGTTGTGACAAACAGCTTTCTGGACATAGGTTCGGTATTGATAGGTTGATTGAAAAAGACACCCTAGATTGTACAGTTTCTGACAGGCATGTGGAAACTGTCCGCTGGAAGGGTGTCTCTTGCAGGCAGGTCTTCCTGCACGCGGGTCAAAGGTTCAATGATGCAGACCATTTGGCAAGGTCTGCGGTAGAAGGGCCGCCATTCAGCAGGCGCCATTCGACGATTTTCGCCGAAGGGGAAATGCCGGGTTTCAATTCATCGACCGTCTTGCCGAACCCACTGCCGCCTGATGTGGCATACAGGACCAGTGTCTTGCCCGAGAAATCGTAGGCTTCCAGGAATGTCTGGATGATGCGGGGAGCGATATACCACCAGATCGGGAAACCAAGGTAGATGGTGTCATAACCCCCGATGTTGGCATCCCTGTCTGCCAGGGCAGGACGGGAAGAAGGGTCTTTCTGCTCAACCGTTGCCCGGGTTGTCTGGTCCATCCAGTTCAGGTCGTTGTCAGAATAGGTTTGGGCTGGTTTGATTTCGTACAGGTCTGCACCTACCGCCTCAGCCAACCTGCCGGATACAAGACGGGTGACACCGCTTGCACTGAAATAAGCCACCAGTTTTCTGCTCATCATAATCTCCTGTTCAGGTCAAACGCCAGACACCGGCAGCAGGTGCGCCAGTGCCCATACCGTTATTATTATATATGCGGAACAATCAGGGTAGCTAAGGCAGGCGGTCTGATACGGCACGCTGGAAGGGTATTGATTAAAATGCCCGCTGACATCAAGGCGGCTGTTTGCGATACACTTGGGGCAACCTATGACAGACACAGAGAGGATTCCTATGGCAATCACTGAAGAACATGTCCTTAATGCCATCAGTGGCGTCATTGACCCCAATCTCAGGACGGATTATGCCTCTGCCGGGGCTGTCAAGGATGTCGTCATCAACGGTAAGGATGTCTCGCTGACCATTGAGCTGGGGTATCCCGCCAGAAGCCTGCATGATGGCATTGCCCAGAAAGTCAGGAACGCCGTCGGTACCATCGGGGGTGTTGGCGGCATCACTGTCAATGTCACGACCAGGATTATTTCCCATGCTTTCCAGACGGGGCCAAGGCCTGTCAAGGGCGTCAAGAACATCATTGCCATCTCTTCAGGCAAGGGCGGTGTCGGCAAATCCACCACCACCGCCAACCTTGCCCTTGCACTGGTGGCGGAAGGTGCGAGGGTCGGTGTGCTTGATGCTGACATCTATGGACCTTCCCAGCCGACCATCATGGGGGTGTCGGAACTGCCGGTGTCGTCGGATGGCAGGCATGTCGATCCGGTTGAGCAGTATGGTCTCCAGATTATGTCCATCGGGTTCATGATGGATGATGTCCAGCCGCTTGCCTGGCGTGCGCCCATGGCCACCCAGGCATTGATGCAGCTGCTCGGGCAGACAGCCTGGAAAGACCTTGACTATCTGCTGATTGATATGCCGCCAGGAACCGGTGATGTCCAGCTCACCCTGTCCCAGAAAGCCCCTCTCACAGGTGCGGTTGTTGTCACCACCCCGCAGGAAATCGCTGTCCTGGATGCCCGGAAAGGGTTGATGATGTTCCAGAAAATGCATGTTGATGTCCTGGGCATCATTGAGAATATGAGTGCGTGGGTCTGTCCATGCTGCGGGGAAATCTCCCATATCTTCGGGCAGGATGGTGGCAAGCGGATGAGTGAGGCTTACGGCGTGCCTTCGTTGGGGCAGATTCCAATCAATGCGGCGGTGTGTATGCAGACGGATGGCGGCGCGCCTGCTGTTGTGGCAGAGCCTGAAGGGTTGATGGCGCGCATTTTCAGGGATATCGCCCACCGTCTGACCGGCATCATTGCCCGGAAACCCAAAGACAGGACAGGCATGTTCCCGCCCATCCGGGTCGTTTCCTGAGATAGGCGGTTCTTCCAGCCTGGTTACGGTGAAGGGCAGCCCGGTTTTCAGATTGGGTAAAACGGCTGTTTCTGTTTCTTCGGGGTCACCCGGATGATGTCATCGACCGAATAGATGCGCCCTGTGTCAGTGGCATCATATCCCCCCAGCTGATTGATTTCCAAGCTGAACTGACGGCTGCCCATGATGGCGAGGATTTCACGCATTGTCGGGTTCTGGAGCATGTCTTTGGGGATGGCGAAGAAATACCGTTCCTTGACCAGCGGCACAAAATCCAGGCCAAACCGGCGTGCGGCGGTCCCGACACCGAATCCGACATCCGCCATATTGCTGGCGATGTATGCCGCAACCGCAGCATGGGTGAACTCTGTTGTCTCGAAACCGTTGATCTTGGAGGAGTCGATACCGTTCTTTGCCAGCATGGACTCAAAAAGCTGGCGGGTGCTGGAGCCGCTCTGACGGTTCACAAAACGGACATTGTCCTTGGTCAGGTCACGGAAAGACAGAATCCGTTTAGGGTTGCCCCGGGCGATCAGCAGTCCCTGTTCCAGGTTTGCCAGATGGATCAGCAGATGGGCGTCATTTGAAAGATACCGCAGGAAAGGCTGCAGTGTTTCAGCGTCTTCAATCATGACGGGCAGGTGGAAACCGGCAATCTCACAGTCTCCCTGTGCCAGAGAAGCCAGCGATTCCATGCTGTTCTGGTACCGCAGGTTGACCGACAGTTCCTGGCGGATGATGTTCTCCATCAGGGTTGAGACGGCAAAGCCATGGCTGGCACAGAGCCGGAGGGACTGGAGATAGGTATAGACACTTTTCGCCAGTTCGATTTCCAGCTCGGATGACAGGGATTCGAGGATGGCGGACAGCCTGGCTGAAATCCGTTTATCAGCCCAGAGCAGGGTACTTGCAAACCGTGTCAAGGTTGTTCCCCTTCCCCGGTTCTTCTCAAGCAGGGGTGTGCCGAAAACCGATTCTGCCTCCCGCAGCAGCCCCCAGGCATGCCGGTACGACAGTTTCATTTCTTTGGCGGCTTGTAAGATGGTCCCTGCATCCTGAATGGCGTCCAGCAGCTTCAACAGCATGGCTGTATCCATTGCCTGTTTCCTGTCATGCGAAATCCGCCAGTGCGGTTCAATGGAAACTTTGTACATATGGACTCCATTTTCTGTGGTTTTTTTCTCTTTTTGCCAGAGAAATTGGAAGTAACGTCAAATTTTTTGTGAGAAACACATTGAGAATAGAAAGATAATAGTCTATCCTGCTGAGATGCGTCTATGTGTGCAATACATAAACATAGAAAGCTATGGCAGATTTTTTTGAAATCGTTGTTTTTAAGGGTGTAAGGAGTCCTACGAATGGCATCAAAACTTGATAAGGCGTATACCGTCGCCGGCGAAGGGTACAATCGCTGGCTGGTTCCTACGTCTGCCTTGATGATCCACCTGTGCGTCGGTATGGGCTACGGTATGTCGGTTTTCTGGCTGCCTATGTCCAAGGCACTCGGTGTGGCTGAAGGCTTGGGTAAATCTAAGGCATGTCCTGCGGACATGAGTTGGTTCAGTGTTCTGTTTACCACAGACCGCAGCACATCCTGAAGCCCAGCATAGTGTGGAAACCAAAGCCGCTGAGTAAGTGTATGCCGGCGGAGTGTATCCTTTGTGGTTGACCGATATGCCAAACACCTCATCGGTGATGCAGCATGCCATCAGCATCCGATGATACCACGGGGTTTCGGGTGCAATCTTTTGCGTCAGAGCCGCGCTCATCAGCATGTATCTGAGGTTTGCCACGAGGCTTATAGCC
>CALGGD010000138.1 GCA_937916185.1 uncultured Oxalobacter sp.
ATTTTAAGAATCGATGAGATAAGGATAATCTTAAATCGGCTGGTAGGTCAACAGTGTTTCCCTGAATCGGTTGACAGGTTTCCCGGATATGCCTGAAATGGTTTACAGTGATTCCAGTTCCACCTGAAACGGTTTCATACAGATATGATTGGATTGTATCTGACTTCAGGAATGAAATAAGCTTGTTTTTGGCTATATCCAGGATATTTCGTTCCGAAAATGAGATTTTTAGGAATAAATGGCTTTTCTCAGGATAGTCTATGATTGTGGACTTTCTTGTTAAGGTTTGCTCCAAGACGGAATTGGGTTGAGCGGTGTGGGTGGCACAGCAGCCGACAGTCAGAATAAGCGGTTTTCTGCCATGAACGGTGCAATGTTGACGTGCTGGATGCCATTCCTGTGCTGAATCAGGTCATTTCTTGTCATGAGGTATTTCGGATAGTTGTCCCTGATGCGTTCAAGCGGACGGTATTCCCTCTCCTCTGTTTCGATGCTGTCCATTATGGTCATGGCCACCTGTACATAGATATAATCGGTTGCATTCTTTTCTAGGATGAAATCGCATTCGAGTTTTCCAATCCTGCCGATACTGACGTTGTAGCCCTTGGATTTTGCATAGACATAGACGGTATTCTCCAGTGCGGGGCCATAGTTGATTCGTTTGTCTGTGTTCAAAGCAAAATAGAAACCCAAATCAGCGAGATAGTATTTCTGTTCCCCAGAAATGGATTTCCGGGATTTCAGGTCAAAGCGGTGGCAGGGATAGATGATTTTGGCATCCTCAAGTATCTTGATGTAACGGTTCAGGGTTTCCCTTTTGATGGGGCAACCGTTCTTTTTAAGGTCTGCCATGATATTGGTTAAGCTCATGGTTGCCCCAAAGTTATTGATGATATACCGTTGTACGGTATCAAAAACAGATGCTTTCCTGACAGGCATCTGCCGTTTTATATCTTTCTTGAAGATTTCGTTGATGATGCCATGGATATAAGCCTGTTTATCTGTCCCTTCGTACTGCAGGGCTTTGGGAAAGCCGCCTTCGGAAAGATAGGTGTCAAATTCAGCTGTCAGGTCAGGTCGGATTTCTTTACCAAGAAACGCTTTCATACCTAGATATTCTTCGAAACTCAGGGTATACAGTTCAAACTCAAGGTATCGGCCAGTCAGTTTGGTCACCAGTTCTCCACTCAGCAGGTAAGAATTTGAGCCGGTGATGAAGATGCTGTATGTGTTTTCTTCACGGAAGCCATTGATGACTTCCTCAAAGTTTTTCACGTTTTGAATTTCATCAATGAACAGGTATTTCATTCCGTCAACTGCAGATATCTTTTCAATCAGGGCATCCAGCTGGTCAGCGGTCTTGATGTTGCGGAAGCCTCTTTTATCCAGGTTGAGGTAAAGGATGTTTTCCTGTGGAATACCTGAAGCCTTGATTTCGTCTGCAATAGTCTGCATAAGGGAAGATTTCCCACAACGCCGGACACCGGTGATGACTTTGATCAAACCTGTGTCATGGTAAAAGCCACGGATTTTCTGTAGATAGTTTTCCCGTTTGTAGAGTTTCATCTTTTCTGGTGTGTTATTGTCTTTGTTTGAGTCAAGAAGAGGGCGGCTTCTTGACGGTTATGGCAACAATTTTATCTTGAATATCCGTTATTTGCACTTTTAGCGGGTAATTTTTGTAAGAAATTTAAAAAATACCCGATATAAAGCTGTTTAACGATTTGGATAAAGGTCTTTTAAACTATATAATTTTACAGTCAGGAAAGGGTTCCAAAATGGCAAAGAAAAGGTTTTCC
>CALGGD010000139.1 GCA_937916185.1 uncultured Oxalobacter sp.
ATCCACATGATGACGAAGCAGATGATGATGTTGCGGAGCTGGCCTTCAACACGGCCGGGGAAGTCGATCCCCGCCGAATAGAGGGTGATGATGCCGACAGACATGATCAGAAAGACGATGAGCGCCAGGGGGCCGTCAAATGTACTGCCCAGTTTTTTTATCCGTGTCAGGAAAGAATTGTTGAAGGTGTTATCCATGGATGCCTCTTATTTTTCCTGTTTCTTTTCTTCTTTCGGTGCAGTTGCCGGTGTTGATACGGCTGCCGGTGCAGTCGGCTGCTGCTGGTCATTGCCCGGCGCATCGGCCGGCGCCTTGTCTTCCTCCGCCGCCTTCTTGCCGCCGCCCTTGCCGGCAGGGCCGCCACCGGCATTGGCGTTGCCTTCCGTCTTGCCTGCCATGAAGTAATCCAATGCCCGCCGTGCAATCGGTGCGGCGGAATCCGCACCGAACCCGGCATTCTCGACGATGACGGCAACCGCGATGCGCGGCTTGTCTGCCGGTGCGAAAGCGATGTAGAGGGCATGGTCCCGCTTGAATTCAGACAGGTAATAGGATTTGTACGTCCGGTCCTGCGCAACGGTGAAGACCTGTGCGGTACCGGTCTTGCCCCCATTGGAGTAAGGCGCCCCGGCAAAGACTTTCCTGCTGGTACCATAGCCGGCAACACCGACCATCGCCCGTTTGATGAAGTCGAAATTCGCCTGTTTCATCTGGTCAAGATGGACGGTCTCTGTCGTGACAGGCTTCCGCTCATGGGTGACAGGATCCTCGATCTCTTTCACAAGATGCGGGCGGGCAGCCACACCGTTGTTCGAGAGCAGCGCCGTGGCAAACGCCATCTGAACCGGCGTGAAGGTGTTGTATCCCTGACCGATACCCAGCGAGATGGTTTCACCCGGGAACCACTGCTGCTGTTTTTCTTTCTTGTAGGCTTTGCGTTTCCATTCCTTGGACGGCAGGACGCCTGTCCGTTCGCCAAACAGGTCAATGCCCGTCTTCTGACCGAAACCGAACTGCTGCATAAAGTCGTGGATCACATCAACGCCCATATCCCTTGCCAGGATGTAATAATAGGTGTCACAGGAAGCGACGATGGAATTGAACATGGTGACATAGCCATGGCCGTTCTTGGCATCATCCCGGAACCGGTGGTCACCGTAGTCGAAATAACCTGGATCGCTGATCCCCTGTTCGGGTGTCCGGTATTTGAGCTCCAATGCCCCCATCGCCATGAATGGCTTATAGGTGGATCCCGGGGGATAAGCCCCCCGGATCGGGCGGTTGAGCAAGGGCCTGTTCGGGGAGTTGTTGAGGGCATCCCAGTTCTGGTGGTCGATGCCGTCAACAAAGAGATTCGGGTCGAATGTCGGCTTGGAAACGTATGCCAGCACTTCCCCGGTGTT
>CALGGD010000140.1 GCA_937916185.1 uncultured Oxalobacter sp.
ACTTCCGGCGCAACCGAGGCCAACAACCTGGCACTGAAAGGGGCGGCGCATTTCTATCAGAAAAAGGGCAGGCATCTGATAACTGTCCAGACGGAACATAAATGTGTGTTGGATTCCTGCCGTGAACTGGAACGCCAGGGATTCGAAGTCACCTATCTGGAACCCCAGGAAAACGGGCTGATTACTGTCGGGCAGCTTGAGGCGGCTATCCGTCCAGACACCATCATGGTGTCCGTGATGCTGGTCAACAATGAAATCGGTGTCATCCAACCGCTGAAAGCCATTGCCAGACTGTGCCGGAGCAAAGGGATATTGGTTCATACGGATGCGGCGCAGGCCTGCGGGAAAATGCCGGTGGATGTGCAGGACCTGGATGTTGACCTGATGACCATGACCGCACACAAGATTAATGGCCCTAAAGGAATCGGTGCGCTGTATGTCCGCCGTCGTCCCCGTGTCCGTCTTGAGGCGCAGATGCATGGTGGCGGGCATGAGCGCGGGATGCGTTCCGGGACATTGGCGACCCACCAGATTGTCGGTATGGGAGAGGCTTACCGGATTGCGAAGATCGAGATGGCGGAAGAGATTGCCCGTATCCGGGTGATGCGTGACCGGATGGCGCGTGAGTTGAGCAAGATTGAGGCATCTTATATCAATGGGGATATGACACACCGTATCGCCCATAACCTGAACATCAGCTTCAACTATGTGGAAGGTGAGGCCATGATGATGGCGATGAAAGGGATTGCCGTATCATCAGGCTCTGCCTGTACATCCGCCAGTCTGGAGCCCTCTTATGTCCTGCGTGCGATTGGCAGGAGCGATGAATTGGCGCACAGTTCACTGCGTATCACGCTGGGACGTTTCACGACCGATGAGGAAGTGGACTTCGCCATCAGGCTGATCACGGAGAAAGTGGCGAAGCTGCGTGAGCTTTCCCCATTATGGGAGATGTACAAGGAGGGTGTTGATATGGACAGCATCCAATGGGCGGCACATTGATGGGAGGATGAAAGATGGCTTATTCAGACAAAGTGATTGACCACTATGAAAATCCCCGTAATGTCGGGACCTTTGATAAGAATGATGATTCTGTCGGGACCGGTATGGTCGGGGCGCCTGCCTGTGGGGATGTGATGCGCCTGCAGATCAAGGTCAATGACGAGGGGGTCATTGAGGATGCGAAATTCAAGACCTATGGCTGCGGGTCGGCGATTGCATCGAGTTCCCTGGTGACAGAATGGGTCAAGGGCAAGACGCTTGATGAGGCGCTTCAGATCAAGAATGCGGATATCGCCGATGAGTTGGCTTTGCCGCCTGTGAAAATCCATTGCTCGATTCTGGCGGAAGATGCCATCAAGGCGGCGGTCAGCGATTACCAGAGCCGGCAGGAAAAGAAAAAGGCAAAGGTTGGGTAAAAATGGCAATCACGATGACAGAGAAAGCGGCGGCGCATGTCATGAAATACCTGAAACGCCGTGGCAAAGGGATTGGCCTGCGTTTTGGCGTGCAGACAGCCACACACTGTGCCGGCATGGCCTATAAACTGGAATATGTGGATGAGCCTGGTGCGGATGACACGGTCTTTGACTGTCAGGGCGTGAAGGTGTTTGTCGATAGCCGGAGCATGCCTTACCTGGACGGCACAGAGCTGGATTTCGTGCGGGAAGGGTTGAATGAAGGGTTCAGGTTCAACAACCCGAATGTGACAGATACCTGTGGCTGTGGCAAGAGCTTCAAGGTGTAGCCGGGTTTTCTCATGCGGAATTTCTTTGAGCTGTTCAATCTGCCCATGCAGTTTGATGTGGATGGCAAGGCATTGGATACCGCTTACCGGAATATCCAGCGCCTGGTACACCCTGACCGGTTTGTGACGGCGCCTGAAGCGGAAAAAAGGGCAGCCGTGCAGTATGCCTCCTTGGTGAACGATGCCTACCAGACATTGAAGGATCCCATAAAGCGTGCAGGGCACCTGTGCGCGCTGAATGGCGTTCCGATGGAAAGCGGTGCCCATATCCAGATGGATCCCCTGTTCCTGATGGAGCAGATGGACTGGCGCGAAAAACTGGAAGCTGCGCAGTATTCAGACGACCGTGAAGCCTTGCAGGCGCTGGACAGGGAACAGGCGGTGCTGCGGGAAGGTCAGTTGATGGCTGTGAAGGCATGCCTGGATGCGCACCGTTTCAAGGATGCCGCCACCGAAATCCATAAGCTGATGTTTCTCAACCGTTTCGATGATGATATACACCGGGCGATTGATGGATTGGCTTCCAAAAACTGAGTTTTCACTGATTTTTTCAACAGGATGATGTCTCTTCTTCAAATCGCTGAACCGGGAATGTCCCCAGTGCCTCATGAAATCCGTCTGGCAGTCGGTATTGACCTGGGTACAACCAACTCATTGGTTGCAACTGTCCGGAATGGGGTACCGGAAGTGCTGTTGGATGCGCAGGGGCAGGCGTTGCTGCCTTCCGTCGTCCGCTATTCTGCGGATGGGCAGATTCAGGTTGGCTATGCCGCGAAGGCGGCACAGGATACCGATCCCGGCAATACCATTTCTTCTGTCAAGCGGATGATGGGGCGTGGTTTGGCAGACCTGCCCAACCGCAGCAGCCTGCCTTACTGTTTTGTTGATGCGCCGGGCATGGTGAGACTGGAAACCGCAGGCGGGGTGAAAAGCCCGGTCGAAGTGTCTGCGGATATCCTGTCGATCCTGCGGGAACGCGCTGAAAAGACCTTTGAAGAGGAACGGGCTGGAGCCGTCATCACCGTACCGGCTTATTTCGATGATGCACAGC
>CALGGD010000141.1 GCA_937916185.1 uncultured Oxalobacter sp.
GGAACGGCGCCATGGCCGACTGGATCACCGTGTTCGTGGAAGTGCCCATCGAGACATTTAATCCAGTTAAGACAGTGAACGACTTGCTGAAGCCGATGCACAGCTAATTTTTTTGTTGAATTGTTGACTGTTGAACTGTTTAACTGTTTGGCCGTCAACGATTAAGCAATTAACAATTAACAATTAACAATTAACAATCAACAATTAACAATCAACAATTAACAATCAACGAATAAACAATCAAACAACATAACGTCATGACACTCAACAAACAAGAATTCAAGGTAATGGTGATGCTATATGCCGCCAACATCGACGGGAACATCCTGTCGGAGGAAGTGAAAGTGATGCTCCAGAAGAGCGATTTCGACACGGTGGAAAAGATGGAGAAGCTTTTCGCCAAGATGAACGACGCCGAGGTGCTCGACTGCATCCGCGAGAACAAGGCCCTCTATGCCGCCACCGAGCAAGACCGCCTCGACCTGATGGCCGACCTCTGCGCCATCGTCGAAGCCGACGAGAAATGCACGGCGATGGAGCAGCACTTGGTGAGGGCGATGAGGAGGGTGATGGAGTAATCTGACGACTTATGAGTCCCTCCGATTTCATCCACCCCGAAGACGCTGCCGCCCTCCATCAGATGGAGAGCATTCCGGGCTTTGCCGCCATCGTCAGTCACCTGTCCGATTTCAAAGGCGTGAATATGCTCTGTGATATTGGCAACGGCACGATGAACACCATGCTCATCAAGGACGGCAGGCCCATCTCCAGCCGCTGCTACACGGACAAGTTGGGCGTGGAGCAGTGCATCATTCGCATGTCCAACGAGCTGCTGGCTGTCAGCGGCTTTGCCATGAAGCCATACTGCGCCTAGTGCTGCTTCAAAAGGCGTCCAACCCTGAGCAAGGAAGGCGCCGGTCATCCCTGTCAGGACATCACCGGTTCCAGCTGTTGCCAATCCGGGATTGCCGGTCGGGTTGACGGCAAGCTGTCCATCTGGTTTGGCAATGATGGTTCCAGACCCTTTCAGGACAGCAATGGCATTGAATTTTTCTGCGAGTGCTTTGGCTGATCTGATGCGGTTCTGCTGGATGGTGGCGGTATCGGTTTTCAGCAGCCTTGCCGCTTCCAGGGGATGCGGTGTGATAATGGCAGGCAGTTTCCGGTACATCAGCAGCTGCTCAAGGACACCGTCTTCGGCGATGTTGTTCAGCGCATCAGCATCCAGGACAACGGGCCTGTCTGATGTCAGAACCCGTTGCAGGTATTCTTTTGCGACATTGCTGCGCCCAAGCCCGGGGCCTATCGCAAGGACATCCGCAGAGAAGTCGAAGCGGTGTGCCGTACGCAGCATGGCTTCAGGGCAGATTGGGTCAACCGCTGGTGCGTTTCTCAGATAGACTGCGTAGCAGAGACCTGTCCCCAGCATCAATGCCGCCCTTGAAGCCAAGGTCAATGCCCCGCCCATTCCTTCATCTCCACCTATGATAGCCAACCGGCCATAAGTCCCTTTATGGGAATCATGCGGACGGGGTTTCAGGAAATGCCCGAACAGGTCTGGCGAGTTGAGATGGGCAACGGTAGGTATGAAGTGCTGCTGGGCAACATCAAGGGTGGCCAGATGTACTTCCCCGGCATAATCCCGTCCTTTTGCTGTATGCAGGCCTGGTTTATTCCCGATGAATGTGATGGTATGCGTGGCTTTCACAGCCGTCATATCAGTACCGACGATGGTTCCTGTGTCAGCATCCAGGCCACTTGGGACATCCAGTGCCAGGACAGGACAGTCGAGGCTGTTTACCAGGTCAACCAGCCTTTTCAGATTGCCTGACAGACCTTCACGCAATCCGATGCCAAAAATGCCGTCAACGACCAGAGACCAGGTCTGTTGCTGCAGTTTCTCAAAGGTTGTTCCGATAGAAAGGGCGTCTTCCCAATGAACGGTACTTTTGACGGCTTTCTGCATGGCCTGTTTGGCTTCTTCGGAGGGGTTTTTCCGGTTCAGGACGAGAAGGACAGAGACATAAAACCCCTCATCCGCCAGATTTGCCGCCATCTCCAGCGCATCACCGCCATTGTTGCCAGGACCTGCCAGCACCAGGATCCGTTTTTCATGATCTTGTTTCGGAATCTTTGCCAGGATGTTTTTTGCAAGCCCGGAAGCGGCTTTGCCTGCACGCCGCATCAGTGTCCCCGTTGGAAGGCTGTCAAGCGCTGATTTTTCGATGGTGCGTATCTCATCAATGGCATAAAGCGTATTCATAGGCATGATGGAAAAAGAGATATGGAAAACAAGGTCTATCGTTCATTTCTGGCAAGATAGCTTAAAAATCCGCTGCAAAGTTGGAATTCTGTCAAAACCGTCTGTTTTTCATCAGGTTTTCGAGTATTTACTTTATATGCTTTTTGTTTTTACAGTACAATAGCAAATTCTTGAGATTATTCAAGAGATTATTTTTTTAACCTGAAATCGCGAATCCGACCTGAAAGGGTGCCTCTGACAGGGGTTTTTGGGCGGATTCAAGACCTTAACCCTGGAGATGATTATGTCCGTAACCATGCGTGAAATGCTCGAAGCTGGTGTTCATTTCGGTCACCAGACCCGCTTCTGGAATCCAAAGATGGCTCCTTACATCTTTGGTCACCGTAACAAAATCCATATCGTCAATCTGGAAAAGACCCTGGCGATGTACAACGAAGCAATGAACTATATCCGTCAGTTGGCCGCCAACCGTGGCACAATCCTGATGGTCGGCACCAAGAGGCAGGCACGTGACATCATTGCCGCAGAGGCACAGCGTGCCGGGATGCCTTACGTTGACCAGCGTTGGCTCGGCGGTATGCTGACGAATTTCAAAACAATCAGGACTTCCATCAAACGCCTGAAAGATATGGAAGCCGCTGTCGAAGACGGTACCGTCGATAAGATGAGCAAGAAAGAAGGGCTTCTGTTCCAGCGTGAAGTTGCGAAGCTGCAGAAGTCTATCGGTGGTATCAAGGATATG
This sequence comes from uncultured Oxalobacter sp., assembly GCA_937916185.1. GTDB lineage: Bacteria > Pseudomonadota > Gammaproteobacteria > Burkholderiales > Burkholderiaceae_D > Oxalobacter. Next base: position 3,006 of record CALGGD010000141.1, read on the forward strand.
GGTGGTCTGCCTGATGCTATCTTTGTTGTTGATGTCGGTTATCACAAAGGTGCAGTCACTGAAGCCGCAAAACTGGGTATCCCTGTTATCGGTGTTGTTGATACCAACCATTCCCCGGATGGTATTGCCTATGTGATTCCTGGCAATGACGATTCTTCCAAGGCAATCCAGCTGTATGCGCGTGGTGTTGCCGATGCAATTCTGGAAGGTCGTGCAAGCGCCATGCAGGAAGTGATTGAGGCTGCCAAAGAAGGCGCAGACGCTGAATAAGGCATTCGATGAGGCGGGTTCCCCTGACTTGACGGAAGGGGAATCTGCAGGAATTTCAGACAGGGGACCTGAATCCCCTTATCAAGGAGAAAACAATGGCTGTCATTACAGCAAAAATGGTCGCCCAGCTGCGTGCCAAGACTGATGCACCTATGATGGAATGCAAGAAGGCATTGACTGAGGCAGATGGCGATATGCAGAAAGCAGAAGATATCCTGCGAGTCAAACTGGGCAACAAGGCAAGCAAGGCTTCCAGCCGTGTCGCAGCTGAAGGTGTTGTTGCCGTCAGTGTCAATGAGGGTGTCGCCGCTATCGTTGAAGTCAACTGTGAAACCGACTTTGTCGCAAAAACCGAAGATTTTCAAAAATTCGCAAAAGATATTGCAATGCATATTGCTGC
>CALGGD010000142.1 GCA_937916185.1 uncultured Oxalobacter sp.
TATAACATCAATCATTGGAAAAATTCCAATACATGCATTGATGTTCCTTAACTCAATGAGTTCGTTTGCATTAAGAATGCCAGCATCAAGGAATTTCTTATTAATTTCTGTAACTCTTTCTGGAGTATCAAGTTCCAACGCAAACTGATAAAGCTCGTCAGAGAGCTTATCGCATTTATTGAAATATTCCCTGCTTATCAATCTATTTGCCATTTTGCTCTCACTATTTTCCGAGTTGAAGAATTGTCCTTCAGATTTTTCCTTTACACCGTTCTAGATATTTTGAAGTCGGATATACCGTATCTCATATAATTCTAGAGTGATTTTGATGAAATGCACAGAGAATCAGAAAATTATTTGATGTGTATGGGTTTTGGTACTGACAACAGACAGAAACCACAGACTTGAAAAATCTGTAGTTTTTTTATTTCAAGGAACCATAGTTCCTGCTATTTGATACCGGTATTCTTGAACCTGTATAGGCCGTGGTTAGAGGTAACGGTAGGCAGTGGTATATGGCAAACCAAATCCTTCAAAGAGGCTGGTTGTCTTGCAACCTGTCTTTGAGGGAAAGGAATGGAGTGATGCCTGTCGCTTTCTTATGGCTGGATGGCAGAATCAATGATACGCGTCATCGTATCCACTTTCTGACGGAGTTCCGCCAATGCTGCTTCTGGCAATGGCGCATCAGGCGATTTAAGTGTCAGCAGCTCAGCCGCCATGCTGAGGCAGACCATGACAGCGATACGGTCAGTCCCACGGATTTTGCCTGCATCCCGGACCGCCCGCATTTTCCCATCGACATAGGCGACAGCCTGGCGCAGTTTGCCTTCTTCTTCATCCCGGCAGGACAGCCGGTAAGCCTGTCCCATGATGGAGACATCCAGTTGACTCATTCTGTGTCCCCTCCTGTTTCAGCAGGCAGTCTCTCGATGATGGCAGCAACCTTCTGTCGGGCAGCTTCCATCCTTTCAATCAGCTGCTGTTTTTCCTGTCTGAGAGAGTCTGCCTGGGTTCTCAATGAAGCGTTTTCCTGTTTGAGCGTTTGTGTCAGTGTCACGAGACCGTTGATTTTTTCGGCAAGTAAGTCCAGTTCTGAAATCATAGTTGAAAGTTCCGATATTGGTTGTCGCGGATGCCCTGCATGAGAGTTGCATGGCATTGCTGTGTTGTGTACTATCTGTATCCAGATTTTACCCTCCCTTCAGTTGATATTCTGAAATTTTTTTATCAAGACAGCACTTTTTTCTGGGAGTGCCTGTCACTGGAGGGCTTTTCTTTCTTTGATGATTATGGATTCACAGGGTCTTTCCTCAAAAAAACCGGTTGTCATCACGATTGATGGGCCGACAGCTTCTGGCAAGGGTACGGTTGCGCAGCGTCTGGCAGATAAACTTGGATTCCATTATCTGGATTCCGGTGCGTTGTACCGTCTGACAGCCCTTTCAGCCTTGCGTGCCAAGATTGCACTTGATGATGTGGAAACCATCGCTAATATGGCGAAGGTATTGCCATGCGCCTTCAGGCAGGGAAGGATCCTGCTTGCAGGGGAGGATGTCACTGACAGCATCCGTGCTGAAGAGGTGGGCAATACCGCATCGAAAATCGCTGCTTATCAGCCTGTGCGTGATGCGTTGAAAGCATTGCAGGTCAGTTTCCGCCAGCCGCCAGGCCTTGTTACAGACGGCAGGGATATGGGGACGGTGATTTTCCCAGATGCTGATTTGAAGGTTTTTCTGACGGCAAGTGTGGCAGTCCGTGCTGAAAGACGCTATAAACAGTTGTTGGAAAAAGGGTTTCCTGCTAAAATTAATACTCTACGCAAAGACTTGGAAGACCGCGATAAACGCGATTCTGAAAGGAAGTCGTCACCCTTGAAGCCTGCTGCCGATGCGGTGATGTTGGATACGTCTTCCTTGGATATTGAAGAATCTGTCCAGTGCATCCTTGATGCCTGCGTGGAAAAAAAGATTTGACAGTCCTTTCCAAGGGCTGTTCTGGCTCCCAAAAGGCGCAATGTCTTTTGGGTTTTTTAACCTGACCCGGACTGTCCCAAAAGGACACCGGCTTTTCACTATAGATAAATATGCCTACTGCATCTGTTCCAGAAATGGAAAGTTTTGCCGCTTTATTTGAAGAATCCCTCGCACGCCATGATATGCGTTCGGGAGAAGTCATTTCTGCTGAAGTCGTCCGTATCGACCACAATTTTGTTGTTGTCAATGCAGGACTGAAATCTGAAGCTTTCATTCCTATCGATGAGTTCAAGAACGACATCGGTGAAATCGAAGTCAATGTCGGTGATTTCGTTTCCGTCGCCATCGAGTCCCTTGAAAACGGTTTTGGTGACACAATCCTTTCCCGTGACAAAGCCAAACGCCTGGCTTCCTGGCTGGCTCTTGAAAAGGCAATGGAATCCGGTGAAATCGTTACCGGCGTTGTCAATGGCAAGGTCAAGGGAGGTCTGACTGTCCTGACCAATGGCATCCGTGCTTTCCTGCCTGGTTCACTGGTTGACACCCGCCCAGTGAAAGACACCACGCCTTATGAAGGCAAGACCCTTGAATTCAAGGTCATCAAGCTTGACCGTAAACGCAACAATGTTGTCCTGTCCCGTCGTGCTGTTGTTGAAGCATCCATGGGCGAAGAACGTGCGAAACTGATGGAAAGCCTGAAAGAAGGAACCATCATCACCGGTATCGTCAAGAACATCACCGATTACGGCGCATTCATCGACCTGGGTGGTATCGATGGTCTGCTGCACATCACTGACCTGGCATGGCGCCGTGTCCGCCATCCTTCTGAAATGCTGACCGTCGGTCAGGAAATCCAGGCAAAAGTCCTGAAATATGACCAGGAAAAGAACCGGGTTTCCCTGGGCGTCAAACAGCTGGGCGATGATCCATGGACTGGACTGTCCCGCCGTTATCCCAAAGGTACCCGTCTGTTCGGGAAGGTCACCAACCTGACCGACTATGGTGCTTTTGTTGAAGTCGAACAGGGGATTGAAGGGTTGGTCCACGTTTCTGAAATGGATTGGACCAACAAGAATGTCGCGCCTGGTAAAGTGGTCAAGCTGGGTGACGAAGTTGAAGTCATGGTTCTGGAAATCGATGAAGAACGCCGTCGTATCAGCTTGGGCATGAAGCAGTGCAAACCAAATCCATGGGAAGAATTTGCCCAGACCCACAAGAAGGGTGACAAGGTCAAGGGTGCCATCAAGTCCATCACCGACTTTGGTGTCTTTATCGGTCTTCCTGGCAATATCGATGGTCTGGTCCATCTGTCTGACCTGTCTTGGACGGAACCGGGGGAAACCGCTGTCCACAATTTCAAGAAAGGCGATGAACTGGAAGCGGTTGTCTTGGCGATTGATGTTGACCGTGAACGTGTTTCCCTGGGTGTCAAACAGCTTGAAGGCGATCCATTCAGCAATTACATTGCGATGAATGACCGTGGTTCCATCGTGACCGGTACCGTTAAATCTGTTGAGCCGAAAGGTGCTGTCATCCAGCTGACTGAAGATGTTGAAGGCTATCTGCGTGCTTCTGAAATCTCCAGTGACCGCGTTGAGGATGCCGGTTCGCAGTTGAAGGAAGGTCAGTCTGTTGATGTCATGATCATCAACATTGACCGTAAATCCCGTACCCTGCAGCTGTCCATCAAGGCCAAGGATCAGCAGGAAACCCAGGCGGCTATCAAGAAGATTCAGGATGATTCTTCCGCTGCGTCTGGCATGACCAGTCTGGGCGCATTGCTGAAAGCTAAATTCGACAACAAGCAGTGATCAGGAAAAAAGATGACAAAATCCGAATTGATCATCTCCCTCGCCAACAGCTATCCACAGCTGTTGACGAAAGATGCTGAACTGACGGTGAAAACCATCCTTGATGCCATGGCTCAGGCCTTGGCGGATGGCAAACGTATTGAAATTCGTGGTTTTGGCAGTTTTGCTCTGAGTGTCCGTCCCCCACGGGTTGGACGCAATCCCCGTTCCGGTGAGAAAGTGATGGTTGCTGAAAAGCGTGTCCCTCATTTCAAGCCAGGCAAGGAATTGCGGTATCGTGTTGATTTGAGCGTCAAGTCAGAATAATCAGATTTCTCAGGTTCAGCAGAAAAGGGCGCCTTCAGGTGCCCTTTTCTACGTCAGGTAAACTTTTTTCCTTTACAATATTCAATTCCTAGAAGCTCAGGATAAGGCGGTCAGATATTCTGATGCCTGAGGGTTATGGTTTGTTGATGACATCATCTTATGGAATTTGAAGTCTGGTGGTTGGTCGGTGTTCCCATCTTCTTTGGTCTTGGGTGGATTGCTGCGCGTATAGACATCAAGCAATTGCTGTCTGAATCACGCAGTCTGCCGAAAGGGTATTTCAAGGGGCTGAACTTCCTGCTGAATGAACAGCCGGACAAGGCGATTGATGCCTTCATTGAAATTGTGAAGCTGGATCCCGAGACAGCCGACCTGCATTTTGCCTTGGGCAATCTGTTCCGTCGCCGTGGGGAGACGGAACGGGCTATCCGTATGCATCAGAATCTGCTGTTGCGTCCTGATCTGCCGTTGGAACAGCAGATGCAGGCGCGTTTTGAACTGGGGCAGGCTTTCTTG
>CALGGD010000143.1 GCA_937916185.1 uncultured Oxalobacter sp.
GGATAGAGCCTTGCCCTGGAGCTGTTTGGCGGTGGCCACATTGGCCTCGGTGTTGTCTTTCTCCACATAGAAGGCGGCGGCCTGGTGGCCGTTCTCACCATAGCGCATGTCCTGCTGCTTGATGAACCTTCCAATGACCTGGATGTTGAGACTCTCCGGGCATTGGAGGATGCGCTGCTTGAGTTTGCCGGCACCGTGATTGTGGTGTCGCATGACCGGTGGTTCCTGGACAGGATTGCCACCCATATCCTGGCGTTTGAAGGGGATTCCCAGGTTACTTTCTTTGAGGGCAATTATCAGGAATATGAATCAGATAAGCGCAAACGTCTGGGTGAGGCTGCCGCTGCGCCTAAACGCCTGCGTTATAAACCGATTTCCCGCTAGGAAACAGATGCCGTTGCAAAAAGTTTTTTTTTCAGGGATAGGGGCTTAAAATAAAAACTGGTTTAGTAGAAACGGATGGTGCTGTGTCCAATATCGCTGAAATACGTGACCTTGCTTTTGGTTATGGCGACCGGATGATCCTTTCTGACCTGAATATGGCTTTTCCAAAGGGGAAAGTCATTGCCGTTATGGGTATCTCAGGGTCTGGAAAGACAACAATCCTCCGGTTGCTGGGCGGGTTGATCACCCCCCAGAAGGGGGATGTGTTCATTGGCGGTGAACGTCTGGAGACCATGGATACCGCAAAGCTTTACCGTCAGCGCAGGCAGATGGGGATGCTGTTCCAGCACGGTGCACTGTTCACAGACCTTTCTGTTTTTGACAATGTGGCGTTTCCCCTGCGTGAGCAGACAGACCTGCCCGAAGAGCTGATCCATGACCTTGTCCTGATGAAGCTGGATGCGGTTGGCCTGCGCAGTGCCGCATGGCTGATGCCGTCAGAAATCTCTGGGGGGATGGCCAGGCGGGTTGCCCTTGCACGCACCATTGCCCTTGATCCACAGCTGATTCTCTATGATGAGCCTTTCACAGGGCTGGATCCGATTTCCATGGGCGTGACATCGAACCTCATCAGACGGCTGAACGATGTCCTCCACTCCACAACCGTGCTGGTTTCGCATGATGTGCCTGAGACTTTTTCCATTGCGGATTATGTCTATTTCCTGTCAGAAGGCAGGATCCTTGCGCAGGGAACCCCGGCGGAAATGGAACAGTCCACAGACCCCTATGTCTATCAGTTTGTTCATGCGGAAATGGATGGCCCTGTGGCATTCCACTATCCTGGCCAGCCGATGGCTGTCGATCTTGGTCTGGAGAGGGCATCATGAATATGCTGGCAGAATTGGGATACAAAACCCGCCAGACAGTCTCAAGCATCGGTTATGCAGCCCGGCTTTTCCTCTCTGTGGTACAGGCTTTTTTCCGGCTGCTGGCAAGGCCGCGCCTGATTGTTGACCAGATTTTCTTCATCGGCAACAGGTCACTCATCATCATTACGGTTTCCGGTCTGTTCGTCGGTTTTGTCTTGGGACTCCAGGGATACTATGTGCTGGTGCGCTATGGATCGGAACAGGCGCTTGGCATCCTGGTGGCACTGGCACTGACCCGTGAGCTTGGGCCTGTTGTCACAGCACTGCTTTTTGCCGGCCGCGCCGGGACATCGCTTACCGCTGAGATTGGACTGATGAAAGCTGGTGAACAGCTCACGGCGATGGAAATGATGGCGGTCAATCCTGTGAAGCGCATCCTGGCTCCCCGTTTCTGGGCGGGGGTCTTTTCCATGCCGCTGCTGTCCATCCTCTTCAATGCCGCTGGCGTTATCGGCGGCTATATTGTCGGTGTCATGCTGATTGGGGTGGATGATGGGGCCTTCTGGTCGCAGATGCAGGAAGGTGTCGATGTCTGGAATGACATCGGCAACGGGATTGTCAAGAGTGTGGTGTTTGGTTTCGCTGTGACATTCATGGCGTTGTATCAGGGGTATGAATCCAAACCGACGCCTGAGGGGGTTTCTGGTGCAACCACCCGGACGGTGGTGCTGTCATCGCTGTTGATCCTGTGGTTGGATTTCATTATGACGGCCTTGATGTTTAATTGATTTTTCAGGTAAATCAGGTTTTGCGCTTGATTCCCTATCTCTTTATAATGGATACTGGATTTATCTGAAGCTGAAGCAAAGATAGAGGTGGCTATGCAACGTAAGTCGTTTGATGTCTGGGTTGGGCTTTTCGTCCTCCTTGGTGCCGTTGCGCTCCTGTTCCTCGCCCTGAAGGCGGGCAACATGAGTTCTTTTTCGTTTGAGAACACTTATTCTGTCAGAGCCAAGTTCAGCAATATCGGTGGACTGAAGCCAAGGGCACCGGTCAAAAGTGCCGGGGTGGTTGTCGGCCGTGTCGCTGATATTTCTTTTGACAATAAGGATTACCGTGCGATTGTCACCCTTGAACTGCAGCAGAAATATGCTTTTCCCAAAGATGGCACCAGTGCCAAGATTTTGACATCCGGTCTGCTGGGTGAACAGTATATCGGTCTTGAAATCGAGCCTGGCGATCCATCTGTTGAACATCCGAGTCTGGCAGCAGGTGATGAGATTATCCGGTCTGAAGATGCCATGGTGCTGGAGAAACTGATTGATGCACTGGTTGCGTCAAAAGCCAGTGAATGAAGGGATTCCTTATGAAAAGCTTTGTCAAACCTTTGATTGCCATTGCCGCCTCTCTTGTGATGCTACTTTCCATGTTGGCTTTTCTTAAAAATATTACT
>CALGGD010000144.1 GCA_937916185.1 uncultured Oxalobacter sp.
GGTACGGGTTCTGGAAAGCATCCTGTGATGCCTGCCCTGACCGATCGGTCCCTGCTCATCCCGGGCAGAAACATCGAATACAGCTTCCTTCCCGTCAAAACAGACCAGTTCCGCCCGGATTTCCACTTTCATGCCAACCGGGGTCATGGCATCATGCGTCAGCCCAATACTGGTTCCAATCGACTCCCAACCGTCAGGAACATGGGCATCAACCATTTTCTGGGCAGCGGCTTCCATCAATGCCACCAAGGCGGGGGTCGCCAGCACCTGCCTTCTGCCACTGCCCATATGCTGCGCAGTCTGTTCCTCTGTCACGGTAACGGTGGTCTCAACCACCATGCCGGGCTCCAAGACCGGCTTCTCTTTTCCTGTTGGCATTTCTTGTTCTCATGGTATTGGGCATTGATCTGTATGAGCAGGCAAAGGGGAAGGTCTTTGACAGCCTTCCCGAACCTGACCAGGCGTTTTCAGCCACCGGTTATTTGACTGGCGGCATCACCGCCGTTCTCAGGAGATTGGTGGTGCCGCAGGAACCAAACGGCATCCCGCCCACAATGGTCAGGCTGTCACCGGGTTCCGCAAACCCTTCCTCATAAGCCGTCCGGCAGGCGGCATCCACCATATCGTCCACATCATGGATGCTATGGTCAAGCAACGTCGAATGAACCCCCCAGGCAAGCGCCAGTCTTCTGGCAGTCTGGAGATACGGCGTGATGCTGAGAATCGGCGCATCAGGCCTGCCACGGGCTGTCCGCAGGCTGGTTGAACCGGTTTCCGTATAAGTAACATTGACAGCGGCTTTGATGCCCTGCGAAACAGAACGCATGGCAAGGCAGATGGCATCACTGTCGGTTTCCTGCCTGATTTCCTGCTGGGCATTGATCATCTGGCTGTATAGCGGATCGCTTTCGACCTCAACAATGATACGGTTCATCATGGAGACAGCCTCGACAGGATAGGCTCCGCTGGCGGACTCCGCAGAGAGCATCACGGCATCAGCTCCCTCATAGATGGCGGTCGCCACATCTGAAGCTTCTGCGCGCGTCGGTGTCGGCGCCCCAATCATGGATTCCAGCATCTGGGTCGCGACAATCGTCGGCTTGCCATGCTGGCGGCAGCTTCGGATGATTCGGATCTGGGATCCCGGCACTTTTTCCGGCGGCAGTTCCACCCCCAGGTCCCCGCGGGCAACCATCACGGCATCGGAATCCCGGACAATGGTTTCAAGGTGGTCCATGGCAGACGGCTTTTCAAGCTTGGTCATCAAGAGCGCCCTGGTCTCCAACGAGCGCATGCAGGTTCCCGCCTGGCTGGAGGTTGATATCGAGAAGCTTCAGGGCAGATCGGAAGAGCACACGTCTGAACTCCAGTCACATCACG
>CALGGD010000145.1 GCA_937916185.1 uncultured Oxalobacter sp.
CGGCTGACGGCGGCTTTCCAGATACCTGAACAGCAGGTCCCTCAGTGAAGGCGGAACCGGCACAAAATCCGCCTTGCCGTCCCGGCCCTTGCCATGCACCCAGATGACCGGCTCACCGGCAACCGAATCCAGGTCACCGACATCCAGCGAAGACACCTCGGAAACACGCAGCCCGCAGGACACAATCAGCATCACCATCTCAAAATCCCGAAGCGCCTTTTCACCACCACCTGGCAGCTGGTGTTCAAGCCAAGCCAATACCCGTCTCATCTCGGCATCTGACAGGCAGTCCCGCCTGAACACCTTTTCTGATTTGATGCCCTTCACCGAAGCGCCGACATCCTTCCCCAGACCGGCATCCGCCATCCAACGGAAGAAACACTTCACCGCAGACAGGTAAGTCCTTGCCGTCGCCACCTGGTAACGGGCAAGCAGGAAAGCCTTCCACCGGCAGAGGGCAGCTGCATCGGGTTCAGGGATGCCATGGCTGATGCACCAGCCCACAAAACACCGGAGCCCAGCGCGGAAAGTCAGTCGGGTCTTCGGCTTGAAATCCGACTCGGACAGGAAACGGGGGAAAAGGGAAGCCCCCCAGGTACTGATAGATGAGAAAGCCATAAACGCCTCGACTCAAAAAAAGAAAAACACTAAGACAGGTTGGAACCAGACCAGCCAGGGGAAAATCTCAGGCAACTGATGCCTGGGGGAAAGACCATTATCAGGGATTGTATGTGCGAAACAACACCGGAAGATAGGGCAGTCTGGGGCAGACAACAGGCATTAATACGCATTAATACTCCTCATTGCGCATTAGACATTTCGCAATGAGAAATAACTAAAGCTGATTCTATCATAAATGAGGATGGTTATAGGGATTTCATTGGGGAAAAAATGCTAAAAAGTAATAAATAGTAGTAAACAATGCTTCATGATACGGAATGTCAATTAAAAAAATTAGAGAACAATTAACTGTTTAAAAACATAATGTTATGAGTATTTTTGATTCTTTTAATGCGTATTAAAGGACATTAGTGCCTTTACCTCGATTTTCAGGTCAGGGAAGTATCATGGAAGAACCTGTGTCACAACATCAACCACCCCATCCGGGCACTTTTTTAAAAGCAGTCATGGATGAACTGGGACTCAGCATCAACGCCTTTGCCAAGAAGCTGAAAGTTTCCCCGGCAACCATCCAGCGCCTTGTCGTCGGCAAATCAGACCTTTCTCCTGAGATGGTGCTCCGACTGTCAACAACCATCGGTGAAACCGCCCAAAGCTGGATGCACCGCCAGGTGGAATACGACCTTCAGATTGCCTGCCGGCGGGTAGATACCAGCCAGCTGCCCCAGCTGCGGCAGTGACAGGAAGCCAGCTTTTATATCAGCAGACCTGGCAGGAGATTTTGAAATCATGGAACCCAATCAAGAGAAATATGAAAGCTATAAAAGAAATTTTGAACGCCTGAATAAAGCACTGAAAAACAATTTTTATTTTGAGGCAATCGTTGTTGAATATGCGGTCATGGAAGACAGGATGCAGTCGATTCTCTCTTATGAAGGTAATGAGATTAAACCAAAACAAAATGAGTATATCAGTATAACAAGAAAGAAAAACAGGATAAAGAAACTGAGTGAAAAGAAAAATTCATTGATTGGAAAATATTATTCAGAAGCGTTGTTTGAGAAGATAAATGATTGGATAAAAGACAGGAATGCTTTGTTTCATGCTTTATTAAGACAGAAATATAACGAAGACGCTATCAAGAACATTGCTGAAGTTGGGTTTTCCCTATCGAGAGAACTCATTAATCTGTCCAAGAAGTATAAGCGGGCTGTGATAAATCAAAAAAATAATTTTGAATAAATGGTTTTTTAATTATATTGGGAATATAACGGAATATCTAAACTGTTTCAGATTTTTAACGATTTACAGTTGATTGTAGGAATTTTTATTTTAGATTGACATTAAAAGGGAAGTTTGAGGACTTTTGTTTTTCTCTTGTTGTTTTGACGGGAATGAAGATTTTAAAGGTTATTCGAATCTTTTCTTTTATCTAAGGAGATTGGGATGAATCAGGTTTTTAAGGTTATTTTCAACCAAGTCTTGGGCAGGCATGTCGTTGTCAGTGAAATCGCCAGCAGCATCCAGCGTGGCGCATGTAAGGCAGTCGTTGCAACCGCATCGGCTGCCGTTCTGTTTTTAGGGGGTACTGCGTTTGCTGCGAATCCTACCAATCCGGTTGAAGGTGATGTGCTGAATATAGGTAATAGTACAGAAAACAAGAATACGGTACCTCAATATTCTGCTGCAATCGGGAGAAGTAACGAAATTTTGGATGGCATCAACAATTCGTTTGCAGTAGGTAATGGTAATACTGTTGGCTATCACTATACTGGGTACATTCCTAGTGATGGTTCCAGACAACCTTATTATGGACATAATTCTGCTGCAATTGGTGAAAACAATCAGGTATTAGGGGATGCCTCGATTGCGGTAGGTTTAGGCAGTACGGCAAAAGGGCAGTATTCCTTTGCTGGTGGTGGCACAGTCAAAAAAACGGTGACAACGACTGTTGATGACGGGAATGGCGATACAATAGAACAGCAAGATGAAGTGACTGTCGGTTCTCAAGCTTTGGGGGACTATTCATTTGCATTTGGTCGTGCGGTAACAGCTGGTAAAGAAAATTCTATTGGAAGTTCATATCGTAATGGGTATGCAGCTGCATTTGGTGACCAAACAGTTGCTAGTGGCAATGGTTCATTTGCCGCAGGTTCTTTAACGGTTGCAAGTGCTGATTATTCTATCGCCTTTGGCAGGAATACCGAAGCAAGTATGCGGTATGCCGTTGCTGTCGGTGAAGGCAGTAAAGCATCTGGTACAGGTTCTTTTGCCGGTGGCAGTACATATAACTATGGTACTTATTTAGAGCCAGACAACGTCGGTTCGACAGCAGCGGGCAACGGCTCATTTGCCTTTGGACGTGCGGTTAAAGCCGGTTTGCCGTATGTGGATTATTCCAATATGGGTTCAAACTATGCTACGGCGTTCGGCGACCGGACGGAAGCACAAGGGGAAGGTTCGTTTGCAGTCGGCATCGGCGCTGTTGCCAGTGGTCTGGGCTCTGTTGCCGCTGGCATCACCGAATCCGAATTTGTTCGATCTATGCCTTCTTCTCTTTTGTTGTGGTCCTATAAGACCGAAGCAAGCGGAAGGGGGGCGGTTGCATTCGGTCGCGGAACGACATCTTCCGGACAATATGCCTTTGCTTTTGGGGATGCAGCAGAAGCTCTGGGGGACTATTCCTTTGCAGGAGGCGGTCATAAGTATCAGGGAACAGCAGGCACTAACAGCTCAGGCTGGTACACTGAACGTAACGAGCAAGCCGCAGTATATGATTATGATATTAGTGCCTACGTGTATACAACACCGACGCAGGCCTTAGGGAATTACTCGTTTGCATTTGGCGAAGGTGTCACGGCAGGTACATTAGATACAATTGAAGAAACTGAAAAAGGAAAAGTATATAGATACGGTTCCATGCATGATGTGGCGTTTGGGCAGAAAACCACTGCCAATGGGGGGCATTCTTTTGCGGCAGGCAGTAATACGACTGCCAGTGGTGCGGGTTCTTTTGCAGTTGGTGAGAATTCCGTAGCGAGCGGCAGGGGGGCGGTGGCAATGGGTACCTATGGGCAAAATTATTGGTCAGATGGCCCCGTTGCAGAAGGAGACGGCTCGGTTGCTATGGGTCAAGGTACTCACGCAAAAGGAACCGGCTCTGTTGCCTTTGGCAACAAGACAACTGCCGCTGGAGAAGGTTCCGTTGCTTTTGGCTATGGCGGGACTTATAACAGCAGTTATGTTTCCTCTGACGGGTTCGATCCACCCAGAGATAAAATCACACTTTCTGACGGTAATCGAACCGGTGCATATGGCGCTTATTCAGCAACATTTGGTTATAACACTTATGCTCAAGGTGACAGGTCCGTCGCGATGGGGAGTGCTACCAAGGCAATTGGTGACAATTCTCTGGCCTTTGGTCTTGATACTTATGCAGTAGGTAAAGACAGTACTGCTTTTGGTAATGGTTCTGTTGCATATGGTAACCGTTCCGTTGCTTTTGGCTCCCTGACAACGGCAGGGGACAAAGATGCAACAGATCCTATGAATCATGGGAATGACAGTCTTGCGTTTGGTTTGAGGACGACGGCTTCTGGAAGCCGTTCTACAGCATTCGGTTCCGATACAAAAGCCATTGGCGAGGGCAGCCTTGCTTATGGCTTGAGAACAACGGCTACAGGTCCACGTTCTACCGCATCAGGCTCAGGAACTTATGCATCAGCCGATTTAGCCATTGCTTCTGGGAACATGACCCGGGCATTAGGCCAGGCATCTGAAGCCAGTGGCTCCTACACAGCTGCTTATGGGCAGAATGCAAAATCTTTCGGTGAATATACCCATGCCATCGGCAAGAATTCCACTGCCTTCGGCCATTACACCACGGCCGGTAAAAGATTACAGACCGATGAAGAGAAAGCGTTAGGGATCTATACGATGGTGGATCCCTATACCGGGGAACAGACTAAAGTCACCAAGGTGAATGCAAAGCAGTATGCTTCCATGCTGACCGATGCATCTGGAAACGTGGTGACCGATAACGATCCAGGTCATGTCGTTGACAGCGTTGACAGGAACTACATTATCTATCATGCCAAGAGAGGGAAGGATACAAGCCTCTATGCTATCCGTGTCCCCATCAAAGATGCTGATGGCAATCCGACTGGCGACTATGCAATACGCGAAGTCTATCAAGAGGAAGGCGATAATACCTGGTATATCCGCTCTGAAGCAGAGCAGGCACAGCTTGAAACTGCGGCAGGCGGGAAAAAGACGCTGCTCGTCAATTATGACGGTGTTTTCTTAACCGATGACAGCGTAAAAGCTGATAATGCGGTTGCTTTCGGTAACGATACAGAAGCCTCGGCTGAAAACGCCCTTGCCTTTGGTGATGCCACTCTTGCGTCCAATAAACGGGCGACCGCGTTCGGCAACCATACTGTCGCAACTGGCGACAGCGCCACCTCCTTTGGCGATACGACGCTGGCTTCCGGAAGAAACGCAACTGCATTTGGCGAAAGCACCGTTGGGACCATGCAGAACACGACAGCGTTCGGTCAGGAGAGCGCCGCGCTTGCCAAGAATGCCACCGCCTTTGGCGTCCGCACCAAGGCACTCGGTCAGGCATCCACAACCTGGGGTGACGAAAGCATTGCCCCAGGCAAATACGCTACGGCATTCGGCGAAGACAGTGAGGCCTTTTCGCAGGATTCGGCAGCTTGGGGTTCAAAAACAGTAGCCGGTATCGACAAGACAGACACAAAATATACGGAATATAAAGAACAGCTTGCAGCACTGAGGGAGAAAGAAAATCAGTTGAAGCTCTTGAAGAAGAATGGTGTTACGGCTGACATTTTAGATTCGGAAGGAAATGTCGAAACCAAGGGCTCCATAAGCCTGGAAGCTGAAATCCGTGCAGATGAAGCAGCGTTGACGGCTAAACATGCAGATCTCAAGAATCTTGGCAAGGCTGCGACTGCGTTTGGCGAAAACACGAATGCAATCGGGACTGGTTCGACCGCCTGGGGCAGCAAATCGGTAGCAACCGGCAAGTACTCCACCGCCTTTGGCGAAAGCAGCAAGGCATATGGTCAGAACTCCATCGCCGGTTTAGGCGGCACGACAGGCACCGCAGACATCAACGCAACCGGTGCCATCTCCATCGGTAAGGGCTCCGTGGCACAGGAAGCGAACAACATTGCGCTGGGTCAGAAAGCCAAAGCGACGGGAACGAACACGATTGCCATCGGTGTCGTTGATGAAAATGGTAAAGGCTCCACAGCAAAGGGTGCCAATTCCATCGCCATCGGCACTGCCAATACGGTTAACGGCACCAACTCCATCGCCATCGGTACCGGTCATACGGTCAGCGGTAACAATTCAGGTGCTTTCGGTGACCCGAACACCGTGAATGCCAATGATTCCTATGTTGTAGGTAACAACAGCACCATCGATACAGGTGCTGACGGAAGTTTTGTAATTGGCAACGATGCATCCGCCACAGTGGAAAAATCCGTTGCATTGGGCAGTGAATCCCATGCATACCGGAACAAGGCAAACGGCGGCGCCGGCGCAGGCTATGACGTCACCACCGGCACCAACTATGCCGGGGAAGGCAAAGACAGCGCAACCTGGGTCAGCACCCTGGGAGCCGTTTCAGTCGGCGGGACAGCCAATGACAGTGATGCTGAAATCGGTACAGCGGCAACCGCAACCCGCCAGATCACCGGGGCCGCAGCCGG